>JAJZRM010000007.1 GCA_021802685.1 Deltaproteobacteria bacterium
GCCAACGACCCGCATGCGAGGATCAACCTCGGGATCCGCCGCCGGCTCTACCCCCTCCTGAACAAGGACCGCAAGAAGTTCGAACTGATGAACGCGCTCCTGCTCTCCCTCCCGGGGACGCCGGTCCTCTACTACGGCGACGAGATCGGCATGGGGGACAACATCTACATCGGCGACCGCAACGGCGTGCGGTCCCCGATGCAGTGGAACGCCGACCGCAACGCCGGGTTCTCCCGCGCGAGCGCCCAGAAGCTGTTCCTCCCGGTGATCAACGACCCGGATTACCACTACGAGACGATCAACGTCGAGGCGCGCCAGAACAACCCCAGTTCCCAACTCTGGTGGATGAAACGGGTCATCGCCCTCCGCAAACGGTTCCGGGCCTTCGGCAGGGGCTCCATCGAGTTCCTCAACCCGGAGAATCACAAGGTGCTGGCGTTTCTACGATCGTTCGAGGACGAGCTGATCCTGGTGGTGGCGAACCTTTCCCGGTTTCCGCAGTTCGTGGAGCTCGACCTGTCCGCCCACAAAGGAAAGGTCCCGGTGGAGCTGGTCGGGAAAACCGAGTTTCCCCCCATCAAGGACTCGCCCTACTTCCTCACGCTCGCGGCGCACATCTTCTACTGGTTCTCGCTCGAGGGTCCGGCCGAGAGGGGGGAGACCGACGCGGTCTCGCCGGAGACCCAGGCGCCGGTCCTGCAGGTCAAAGGAGTCCTGGACAACCTGTTCGGGAAAGACCTCCGCGGGACGCTGGAGAAGATCCTGGCCGCTTACCTGCGGAACCGGCGCTGGTTCGGCGGCAAGGCCCGGCGCATGAAATGGGCAAGGCTCCTGGAAGCGGTCCCCATCGCGGAGGGCACGCCCCACCTGCACCTGCTCCTCCTGCAGGTCGATTACACGGAGGGAGACCCGGAAGTCTATTCCCTCCCCGCCGCCTTTGCGTCCGGGCCGGAGGCGGAGCGGATCCTGGCCGAAGCCCCCGGGACGGTGATCGCCCAGGTCGCCTGGGGGTCCCGGCAGTGCGTGCTCTTCGACGCCTTGCAGGACAAGGAATCCTGCCTGTTCCTCCTGGACGCTATCGGGCGCAGGCGGCGCTTCCGGGGGACGGCGGGGGAAATCGCCGGCGTTCCCTCCCGCGCGTTCCGGAAAATCCGCGGAGAAGCGAGGGAAGCTCCGAATCCGGCGCCGTGCAAGGCCGAGCAGAGCAACAGTTCGGTGATCTTCGGGGACAGGATGATCCTCAAGATCTTCCGCCGGATCGACCCGGGAACCAACCCGGACCTGGAGATCGGGGCCTACCTGACAGAAGGGGCGAACTTCCCCAATATCCCTCCCGTCGCAGGCTCCATCCAGTACGCGAGGGCACATGAGGAACCGATGACCCTTGCGATCCTCATGGGGTTCGTCCCGAACCAGGGGGACGCGTGGCAGTACACCCAGGACAACATCGGGCGTTTCTTCGAACGGGTCATGACGGGGTCCGCCGATATCGCGGAAATCCCCTGCCCGAAAAACCGCCCGCTCCGGACGGGCGAGGAAAGCGTCCCTCCGAAGGTGAGCGAACTCATCGGTTCGTACCTCCTGTCGGCGCGCCAGATGGGAGAGCGGACGGCGGAGTTTCACCTTGCCATGGCATCGAACCTGGAGAATCCGGCCTTCGCGCCCGAACCGTTCACGCCGTTCTACCAGCGGTCCCTGTACCAGTCGATGCGAAACCTCACCGCCCGGAACTTCGCCCTCCTCCAGAAGCGCGTCCGGACCCTTCCGGAAGGCCTGCGTGACCCGGCGCGGAATGTCCTGGACATGCAGGCGATGGTCCTGAAGCGGTTCCAGGGGATCCTCGACCGGAAGATAACGGCGATGCGGATCCGGATCCACGGAGACTACCACCTCGGGCAGGTGCTCTACACCGGAAAGGAATTCGTGCTGATCGATTTCGAGGGGGAGCCGGCCCGCTCCCTGGCCGCTCGCCGGCTCAAGCGTTCGCCGCTGCGGGATGTCGCCGGCATGCTCCGTTCGTTCCACTACGCCTCCTACGCACCCCTCATCGGAGAGGTCGGCGGCAGCGTGTTCCGGTCGGGGGACGTCAAGCCCCTCGAGCCGTGGGCCGTCTGCTGGAACCGCTGGGTCGCCTCGGCGTTCCTCCAGGGATATCTGGCCGTCGCCGGGGAAGGGACGTTCCTGCCGCGTACCCCGGAGGAGCTGTCGGCCCTGCTCGATACGTTCCTCCTGGAAAAAGCGATCTACGAGATGGGATACGAGCTCAACAACCGGCCCGGCTGGATCAAGCTCCCGCTGCTGGGGATCCTTTCCCTGATGGAGGCGCCGGAGTGACATCCGGGAGCGCCAGGGAGATCCGCGAACTTCGGCGGCTGGCGCGCCTTCGCGGGGTGCAGACCGCGTACTTCGATATCCGCCGCCAACGGAGGGCGCCGCTTCCGGAAACGCTCCTCGCCGTGCTTCGTTCCCTGGGGGAGCCGCTGGAAACGGTCCGGGACGCTCCTGGCGCGCTTCGCCGGGCCGAATCGTCCGCATGGGATCGCATTTGTCCGCCGGTCTGCGTCGCCTGGGACGACGCGCCCGCATCGGTCGAGCTTCGCGCGTCCGGCGGCGCCGGGAACGCGCGCGCGCGGATTCGCATCGTCCTGGAAACCGGTGAGGCGAGGGAATGCGATTGCGACCTGTCCGTTCTTCCCGTTGCGGCCTCGGGGGCCGGGACCGCGGGGAAGTGCCTGGCGAAAAGGGTCCCGCTTCCGTGGAAACTGCCTCAGGGATACCACTCGATGCGGGTGGAACTGGGAGAAGGGCACGGAACGGCGACGATCGTTTCCGCCCCGCCGCGCGCATGGCCCGCCCCGGAAGGGAAAGGCCGGGGGTGGGGGGTGTTCCTTCCTCTGCACGCGCTCCATTCCCGCAGGAGCCTCGGCGGCGGCGACCTCACGGACCTGCGCGCCCTCAT
Organism: Deltaproteobacteria bacterium; assembly: GCA_021802685.1. Taxonomy (GTDB): domain Bacteria; phylum Desulfobacterota; class Deferrimicrobia; order Deferrimicrobiales; family Deferrimicrobiaceae; genus UBA2219. The sequence continues at coordinate 2,960 of JAJZRM010000007.1, forward strand.
GGATTGGGTCGAGGGGATGGGGGGCGATGCGGTGGGAACGCTCCCGCTGCTTTCGGCCTGCGCTCCCGAGCCGTTCAACCCCAGCCCCTACGCCCCCTGCAGCCGCCTCGCATGGAACGAGTTCTACCTCGACGTGACGCGGGCGCCGGGGTTCGGGGAGTGCCCTGCCGCGGGGGAACTGCTTGCCGCCGGGGAATTCCAGGCGGAGGCGGGCCGGTTGCGGGACATGCCCTACGTCGATTACCTGCGCGGCATGGAGTTGAAGCGCCGCGTGCTCGAGGAACTCGCGGATGCTTTCTTCCGGAGGGAACCCGCGGGAAGGGGGGATTTCCTCCGGTTCGTCGCGGAGAACCCCGCGGTCGGGGATTACGCCCGCTTCCGCGCCGCCTGGGAAAAGATCAAGTCCCCCTGGCCGACCTGGCCCGCGCCGCTGCGGGACGGGCGCCTGGACCCGGGGGATTTCGACAGGGCGGCCGAACGGTACCACCTGTTCGTGCAATGGGCGCTTCACCTTCAGCTCCGGGAGATCTCGTCCGGTTCCCGGAAGCTGCTGTACCTCGATCTTCCCCTCGGCGCGAGCTACGACGGCTACGACGTGTGGCGGCGCCGGGAGCTCTTCGCCCTTCACGTGTCCGCGGGGGCGCCCCCCGACGATTTCTTCACCAGGGGACAGGACTGGGGGTTTCCTCCGCTGCACCCCGAGCGAAGCCGGGAGGACGGACACTCCTATTTCCGCGCGTGCATCGCGAACCAGCTGCGCTACGCGGGGATCCTGCGGATCGACCACGTCATGGGACTGCACCGCTTCTTCTGGGTTCCGAACGGCGCGGCTCCCCACGAGGGAACCTACGTGCGGTACCCCGCGGAGGAGCTGTACGCCATCCTGTGCCTGGAGTCGCACCGGCACCGGGCCCGGATCGTGGGGGAGGACCTCGGCACGGTCCCCCCGTACGTTCGCCCGGCGATGGCCCGTCACGGGCTGCGGCGGATGTTCGTCGCGCAGTACGGGCTGACGGCGGACGCCGGCAAGGCTCTGGGGAGGATACCGAAAGCCTCCATCGCCTGCGTGAACACCCACGACATGCCCCCCTTCGCCGCCTTCCTCGAGGCCTTCGACGTCGACGACCGCGTGTCCCTGGGCCTCCTGGACGGGAAGGGAGCCCACCGGGAAAAAAACGCGCGGCGGGAGCTCGTGCGGGCGCTGACGGAATATTTACGGAAAAAGGGGCGGCTGCCGCGGACCGGAGGGGAGCCCGACGGGGAAACGTTGCTCCGGGCCTGCCTGAGCCACCTTGCGGCGAGCGCGGCCGAAACGGTGATCGTCGGCCTGGAGGACCTGTGGCTGGAGCGGGCCTCCCAGAACACCCCCGGGACTTCGTCGGAACGCCCCAACTGGGTGCGCAAAAGCCGTCTTCCCCTCGAGGAGTTCCGCGGCCTTCCGGGGGTGATCCGCGCGTTGCGGGAGATCGACCGGATCCGAAAGGGAGGTGACCCCCGTTGCGATACGACGTGAGCCTGCTGACCGAACAGGACCTGTACCTGTTCAACGAGGGGAACCACTCCCGCCTCTACGAAAAGCTCGGGGCCCATTTCCTCGAAGTCGGCTCCGAAGCGGGAACCTGTTTCGCCGTGTGGGCGCCCAACGCGGAGGAGGTTTCCGTCATGGGGGATTTCAACGGGTGGGACAACCGCGCGCATCCGCTGCGCCCCCGGGGCGGCTCGGGGATCTGGGAAGGGTTCATTCCGGGCGTGTCCCGCGGGACTGCCTACAAATACCACGTGATCTCCCGGTACCGGGGATACCGGTACGACAAGTCCGACCCGTTCGCCTTCTCCTCCCAGGCGCCGCCGGAACCCGGAAGTATCGTGTGGGACCTCTGGTACGAATGGGGGGACGCCGACTGGATGGCGAACCGTCGCCGGCGGAACGCCGCGGATTGCCCCGTAAACATCTACGAGGTGCACCTCGGATCCTGGATGCGCGTCCCGGAGGAGGGGAACCGGCCCATGACCTACCGGGAGCTGGCCCCCCGCCTCGCCTCCTACCTGACCCGGATGAATTTCACCCACGTGGAGTTCCTCCCCGTGATGGAACACCCCTTCTACGGCTCCTGGGGATACCAGGGGACCGGCTATTTCGCCCCCACCAGCCGGTTCGGGCCCCCGCAGGATTTCATGTTCCTCGTGGACCACCTGCACCGGCACGGGATCGGCGTGATCCTCGACTGGGTCCCCTCCCACTTCTCCAAGGACGGCCACGGGCTCGCCTTCTTCGACGGCACGCACCTCTACGAGCACGCGGACCCGCGCCAGGGGCGCCACCCGGACTGGGACACGGAGATCTTCAACTACGGGCGCAAGGAGGTGCAGAGTTTTCTCCTCAGCAGCGCTTCTTTTTGGCTGGACGTGTACCACGCGGACGGATTGCGCGTGGACGCCGTCGCGTCGATGCTCTACCTGGACTACTCCCGGAAAGACGGGGAATGGATCCCCAACAGGTACGGGGGCCGGGAGAACATCGATGCGATCGCTTTCCTGCGGCGCTTCAACGAGACGGTCTACGGGGCGTTCCCGGACATCGTGACGGTCGCCGAGGAGTCCACCTCCTGGCCCATGGTTTCCCGCCCGAACTACGTGGGGGGCCTGGGCTTCGGGATGAAATGGGACATGGGGTGGATGCACGACACCCTGGCGTACATGTCCCTGGACCCGGTCCACCGGAAATTCCAGCACGATCAGCTCACGTTCCGGGGGATGTACGCGTTTTCGGAAAACTTCGTGCTCCCCCTTTCCCACGACGAGGTCGTTCACGGAAAAGGGTCGCTCCTCGGCAGGATGCCCGGCGACGACTGGCAGAAGTTCGCGAACCTCCGCGCCCTCCTCGGGTACATGTTCGCGCAGCCGGGGAAGAAGCTCCTTTTCATGGGGGGGGAGTTCGGACAGCGGCGGGAGTGGAACCACGACGCGAGCCTGGACTGGCACCTCGCGGAAATGCCGATGCACGCCGTCCTCTCCCGCTGGGTGGAGGATCTGAACCGGTTCTACCGGGACGAACCCGCCCTGCACGAGCTCGATTTCGATCCCCGCGGGTTCGAGTGGGCCGACGCCAGGGACGCGGAACAAAGCGTGATCAGCCTGTTCCGGAAAACCCGCGGGAGGGACGACATTATCCTGGCCGTCTGCAACTTCACCCCCGTCCCGAGGCACAATTACCGCGTCGGAGTTCCCCGCGGCGGGTACTGGCGGGAGTGCCTGAACAGCGACGCGAGGGAGTACGGCGGAAGCGGCCAGGGAAACATCGGCGGCGTCGAGGCGGCGCCCGTCGGCGCCCAGGGCCGGTTCCACTCCCTGACCCTGGTGGTCCCGCCGCTGTCGGCCCTGTTCCTCAAAAGCGAAGGAACCGGGGGATGACCGACTATCGTGTCCATCCCCTCGGGGCGACCCCGCTTCCGGACGGCCGTTGCCGTTTCCTCGTGTTCGCCCCCTCGGCGGAAACGGTGGACGTTCGCCTGCTCTCTCCGCGGGAGCGCGTCGTGCGCCTGGAACGGGAAGACCGGGGGTACCACCACGGGATCGCGGAAGGCGTGGAGGCGGGCGCCCTGTACCTGTATCGATTGGACCGCGGGAAGGAGCGTCCCGACCCCGCCTCGCGCCATCAGCCTCAGGGCGTACACGGCCCCTCCATGGTCACCGACCCCGGGGCGTACGCGTGGCGGGACGGCGAATGGCGCGGGACTCCCCTGTCCTCGTACATCCTGTACGAGCTGCACGTCGGGACGTATACCCCGGAAGGCACATTCGACGCCATACTCCCGCGCTTGGAATACCTCGCGGATCTGGGGATCACCGCCGTGGAGCTGATGCCCGTGTCGCAGTTCCCCGGGAGGAGAAACTGGGGATACGACGGCGTCTATCCGTTCGCGGTGCAGGAGAGCTACGGGGGACCGGAGGGGCTGAAGCGCCTGGTGGACGCCTGCCACCTGCGGGGCCTGGCCGTCGTCCTGGACGTGGTCTACAACCACCTCGGGCCGGAGGGGAACTACCTGACCGACTTCGGTCCCTACTTCAGCGACCGGTACCGCACGCCGTGGGGTTCCGCCCTGAACTTCGACGGTCCCGGCAGCGATGAGATCCGGCGGTTTTTCCGGGAGAACGCCCTCTACTGGCTGCGGGAGTTCCACGTGGACGCGCTGCGCCTCGACGCGATCCACGGCATCATGGACTTCAGCGCTTCCCCGTTCCTCTCCGAGCTCGCCGGGGCCGTGGGGAATTTCCGGAAGCGGGAGGACCGGATGGCCTACCTGATTCCGGAGAGCGACCTGAACGACGCGCGGGTCGTCACGCCCCGGGAGGCAGGGGGGTACGCACTCGACGCCCAGTGGTGCGACGACTTCCACCACGCTCTCCATGCGCTCCTGACGGGGGAACGGGACGGGTACTATGGCGATTTCGGCGGCATCGGGGACATGGCCCTCGCGTTCACCGACGGGTTCGTCTACTCGGGGCGGTATTCGGCGTACCGAAGGCGCCGCCACGGGAGCCCGGCGCGGCATCTCCCGGCGGAATCGTTCGTCGTGTTCGCGCAGAACCACGACCAGGTGGGGAACCGGATGCTGGGGGACCGGCTGGCCAGCCTGGTTTCCTTCGAGTCGCTCAAGCTCGCCGCGGGCGTCGTCCTGCTCTCCCCCTTCCTGCCGCTTTTGTTCATGGGAGAGGAGTACGGCGAGGTTGCCCCGTTCCTCTACTTCGTGCAGCATGGGGACGAGAACCTCATCGAGGCGGTCCGGAAAGGGCGGAAGGAGGAGTTCGCCGCCTTCGGCTGGAAGGGGGACGTCCCGGATCCCCAGGATGAGGGAACGTTCCTGCGTTCCCGGCCGGACACCGAGCTTCGGGATTCGGGACACCATGCGCTCCTCCTTTCGCTCCACCGCGAACTGATCCGGATCCGGAAAACCGACCCGGTCCTGCGCCGGACGGACCGGGAAGGCATGGAGGTGGTCCCCTTCGAGAAGGAACGCGCGCTGTCCATCCTGCGCCGCGACGGCTCCGCGCGATCCGCGGCGGTGTTCCATTTCGGGGATGTTCCGGCCTCCCTGCCGCTGCCCCTTCCCGGCGGGCTTTGGGAGAAGGTGCTGGATTCCGCCGACATCCGCTGGGGCGGCCCCGGGGGAACGGCTCCCGTGCGGCCGGAGGCGACCGGGGCGATCGTTTGCGCTCTCCGGCCGAAATCCTTCCTGCTGCTGTCGAATTCCGGAAGGGAGAAACGCTGAATGGATCGATACGTCTGCATCCACTGTCATTTCTACCAGCCGCCGCGGGAGAACCCCTGGCTGGAGGCGATCGAGTTGCAGGACTCCGCCTACCCCTTCCACGACTGGAACGAGCGGATCTCGGCCGAAAGTTACGCGGCCAACGCCTTTTCGCGGGTCCTTACCGGAGACGGGCGGATCGAAAAGATCATGAACAACTACTCCCGCATCAGCTTCAACATCGGGCCGACCCTGCTTTCCTGGATGGAGGAAAAATCTCCCGTGGCCTACCGCGCCATCCTGGAAGGCGACCGGGAGAGCCGAAAGGCGTTCTCCGGGCACGGCTCCGCGCTGGCGCAAGGGTACAACCACATCATCCTTCCCCTGGCCAACGCCCGGGACAGGATGACGCAGGTGCGCTGGGGGATCCGGGATTTCACGCACCGCTTCGGCAGGGCGCCGGAGGGCTTCTGGCTCCCGGAGACCGCCGTGGACCTGGATACCCTCGAAATCCTGGCCCGGGAAGGCATCCGGTTCACGATCCTCGCCCCCCGCCAGGCGGCAATGGTGCGCAAGAAGGGAAGCCGAGAATGGCGCGACGCAAGCGACGGCCGGATCGACCCCACGATCCCGTACGAACTCAAACTTCCTTCGGGCCGGAAGATCTGCCTGTTCTTCTACGACGGGCCCATCTCCCAGGGCGTCGCCTTCGAGAGACTTCTCGACAAGGGGGAGTTCCTCGCCGACCGCCTGCTGGGCGCATTCTCCGATCAGCGCCCGTGGCCGCAGCAGCTGGTCCACATCGCCACGGACGGGGAGACGTACGGCCACCACCACCGTCACGGAGAGATGGCGCTTTCGCACGCATTGCGCCTTCTCGAGGCGAACCCGGAGATCCGCGTCACCAACTACGGAGAACACCTGAAGAAGTTCCCGCCCACCCACGCCGTGCGGATCTTCGACAACAGCTCCTGGAGCTGCGTTCACGGCGTTGAGCGATGGCGGAGCAACTGCGGGTGCAATTCCGGCGGCCGCCCGGGGTGGAACCAGGAATGGAGGGGACCGCTGCGGGAGGCGCTGGACTGGCTCCGGGACACCATCGCCCCCCTGTTTGAAGGGGAGGGGAGGAAGGTCTTCAAGGACCCCTGGGCCGCCCGGGAGGATTATATCTCGGTGGTGCTCGACCGGTCCGATGCCTCCGTCGACGGATTCCTCGGAAAGCACGCCTCGGGCGATCTGACGCCGGCGCGGAAGACCCGTGCGCTTCGGCTGATGGAGATGCAGCGGCAGGCCATGCTCATGTACACGAGTTGCGGCTGGTTCTTCGACGAGATCTCCGGCATCGAGACGGTGCAGGTGCTCCAGTACGCCGGCCGGGTCGTTCAGCTGTGCGGGGAAATTTCCGGGGACTCCGTCGAATCGGGATTCCTGGACCGGCTCGAGCGGGCCGCGAGCAACGTGACCGAACACGGGAACGGACGCCATGTCTACGACAAGTTCGTGAAACCCGCCATGGTGGACCTGCACAAGGTCGGCGCCCACTACGCCGTGAGCGCCCTTTTCGAAAATTACGGAGACCGCGCCCGGATCTTCTGCTACGACGTGGACCGGGAGGACTTCCGGGTCCAGACGGCGGGAAACACGAAGCTCGTCATGGGAAAGGCGCGAGTCACCTCCGGGATCACGCGGGAGTCGGCGCTCGTGACCTTCGGCGTCCTGCACATGGGGGATCACAACGTCAGCGGGGGAATCCGCGACTTCCGGGGCGACGAGGCGTACGAAACGCTCACGCAGGAGATCGGGAACGCCTTCAAGGCCGCCGACCTGCCCGAAGTGATCCGGACCGTGGACAAGCATTTCGGCCAGGGAACCTACACCCTGAAACTGCTGTTCCGCGATGAATTGCGGAAAATCCTGCACGTGATCCTCGACCAGATGCTCTCCCAGGCGGAATCGACCCACCGGGATATCTACAACCATCACGCCACCATGATGCGGTTCCTGTCGGGCATGGGCATTCCGCTCCCCGACCCCCTGTACGCCTCGGCAAGCGTCGCGTTGAACGCGGAATTGCGCCGGGCCGTGTCGGCGGAGAGCCTGGAGGCGTCCGTCATCCGCGGTCTGCTCGAGGAGGGGTCCGGATTCGGCATCCCTCTCGACTCGGCCGGCATCGGCTTCGCCCTGCAGAAGAAAATCGACTCGATCGCGAACGACTTCCGGGAGAAGCACGACGACCCCGACCTGCTCCGCCGCTTCGACGAGGCGGTGGAAATGGTCAACGATCTTCCGTTCGAGGTGCTCTTCTGGGGCGCACAGAACATCTACGACGACCTGCTGAAGACCGTCTATCCCGATTTCCTGAAGAAGTCCCGGGAAGGGGACGAACAGGCCGCCCGATGGATCGAGCGGTTCCGCTCCATCGGGAAGAAGATCTCCTTCCTCGTTTCGGAGGATTGACCCGTGACCGCGCTCCGGATTCCGGCGGCCACCTACAGGATCCAGTTCCACAAGCGGTTCCGGTTCGAGAACGCCCGGGGGCTGATCCCGTACCTGGAAGCGCTCGGCATCACCGACCTGTATGCGTCGCCGATCCTCCAGGCGCGCCGGGGCAGCCCCCACGGGTACGACGTGACCGATCCCACCCGGCTCAACGCCGATCTGGGTTCCGAAGGAAATTTCGACGCCCTCGTGAGGGCGCTCCGGGATTTCGGAATGGGACTTCTGCTGGACATCGTCCCGAACCACATGGCCGCAAGCGTCGAGAACCGATGGTGGACGGACGTATTGGAGAGCGGACCGGGGTCGCCTTTCGCGGGGTTCTTCGACATCGACTGGCACTCCCCCAAGAAGGCGCTGCACAGCAAGGTGCTCCTGCCCATCCTGGGCGGGCCGTACGGCAGGATGATCGAGGAGCAGGAGATCTCCCTGCGCCTGGAAAACGGCGGCTTCTCCGTCCACTGCCATTCCGCCAAGCTTCCGGTATCCATCCTGTCGTACCCGAGGATCCTCTCCCTGCGGCTGCCGTCCCTCGAGGAGACGTACGGGCCGGACCACCCTTCCTTCCGCGAACTCTGGGACCTCATCACCTCGATCGAGCACCTTCCCAAGGCGGCGGCAGCCGACGGAGAGGCCTCCCGGGAGCGGTATGCGGCGGAAGAGGGAATCAAGGCGCGACTTCTGCGCCTGCACACCGACCGGCACGAGATCCGGGAACACATCGACGAAACCTTGCGGATCGTGAACGGCCGGAAAAACGATCCGGGCAGCTTCGACCACCTCGACCGGATCCTCTCCGAGCAGCATTACTGGCTTTCCTTCTGGCGGCTGGCGAACGAGGAGATCAACTACCGGCGCTTCTTCGCCGTCAGCGACCTGGTATCCTTGCGGGTCGAGGATCCGCGGGTCTTCGACGCCGCGCACGAGCTGGTGCTTCGCCTTGCAAGGGAGGGGAAGATCACGGGCCTGCGCGTGGACCATGTCGACGGTCTCTACGATCCCCACGGGTACCTCGTCCGGCTCATGCAGCGCCTGACGGGATCGGATGACGATCATCCGCCCGCGGGATTCTACGTGCTGGTCGAAAAGATCCTCGGGGAAGAGGAGGCGCTTCCCCCCGAATGGACCGTCCACGGAACGACGGGATACGACTTCCTGAACGCGCTGAACGGGGTCTTCATCAGCGCAAGGGGCGTAAAAATCCTCGATGACGTCTACGCGCGGTTCACCGGCGCCGCGCCGGATTTCACGGAAACGGTCTACCGGAGCAAGAAATTGATCATGGACACCCTCTTCGCCGGCGAGATGCACTCCCTGGGCCAGCACCTCGGACGGCTGGCGGAGCAGGACCGGTACGCCCGGGACCTCCCCCGGAAGGAGCTGCGGGCCGCCCTGATCGAGGTGACCGCGTGCTTCCCCGTCTACCGGACGTACGCAAGGAGCCACGAGATGTCCACCCGGGACGTCCGGAATATCGCGAAAGCCCTGAAATGGGCGCAGCAGCGCACCACCGAGGCCAGCACCCCCGTGTTCGACTTCCTGCGGCGGGTCCTGCTGCTGGAGATCCCTCCGTCCCTCGACGGCGGCGAGAGGGAGGAGTGGCTCCGGTTCCTGATGCGCTGGCAGCAGTTCACGGGCCCGATCATGGCGAAAGGTTTCGAGGACACCACTTTGTACATCTGCAACCGGCTCGTTTCCATGAACGAGGTCGGCGGAAATCCCGCTTCCGCCGGAGTTCCCGTGAATGCCTTCCACAACCGCTGCGGGACGGCGGCCGGGCGATGGCCCCACGGCATGAACGCCACTTCGACTCACGACACGAAAAGAAGCGAGGATGTGCGGGCGCGGATCAACGTCCTCTCCGAGATCCCCGAGGAGTGGGAGGAGCGCCTGCGGCGGTGGAGCGGCCGGAACGCGGAAAGGAAACGGGTCTTGAACGGGGACACGGCCCCGGACCCGGGCGAAGAGATCCTCGTCTACCAGACGCTCCTCGGCGCGTGGCCCCTGGAAGAGGAAGAGCTCCCGGGACTGAAAAGCCGGATCGAAAGTTACATGGTTAAGGCCATCCGGGAGGCCAAGATCTATACCCGGTGGATCCGGCCCAACCCCGCCCATGAAAGCGCCGTGAAGGATTTCGTCGCCTCCCTGCTGGAGGACATGTCCCCCGACACCAACGCGTTCATGGGCGATTTCCTCCCCTTCCAGCGGAAGATCGCCCTTTACGGCGCGCTGAACAGCCTGGCCCAGGTCGTCCTGAAGATCGCCTCTCCGGGAGTTCCCGACATCTACCAGGGAACGGAACTCTGGGACTTCTCGCTGGTGGACCCGGACAACCGGCGGCCGGTGGACTTCCGGAAACGCATCCGCCTCCTGAACGAACTGCTGACCCGGGAGCAGCAGGGGCAATCCTCCCTTGCCGGAGAACTCCTCTCCTCCTGGAAGGACGGACGGATCAAGCTCTACGTGTCCTACAAGGCGCTCACCTTCCGCCGGGGACGGAAGGAAATCTTCCGGGACGGCGGGTATCTTCCCCTTCCCGCCGCGGGAGGACGGAAGGAACATGCGCTGGCGTTCGCGCGGGGGCAAGGCGAAGCGTGGGCGATCGCGGCCGTTCCCCGGCTCATGACCCGCCTGGCGCCGCCGGGAGAATTCCCCCTCGGCCTTCCGGCGTGGGGGGTGAGGACCGCCATCCCCATCCCCGCGGAACTCCCTTCGCTTTGGCGGAACGTCTTCACGGGGGAGGTCCTTCACGCGTCCCGGACCAACGGGGCGAAGCAGCTGCACCTGCACGCGGTGTTCCACGATTTCCCGGTGGCCCTGCTGGAGGGGATGCCGGAGGAGGGGTAGATGATCGGACAGATCCTATCGCGCGAGTATTACCACAACAGGCTCTCGGAGTACCTGCTCTGCCTTGCGGTCCTCATCGGCGGGTTCCTCGCGGTGAAGGCCCTCCAGTCCCTGGTATCGAGGCGGCTGGCCGCATGGGCGGAAAAGACGCCGACCCCCTTCGACAACTTTCTCGTCGAGAGGATCCGCAAGACCGCGATCCCCCTGGCGTACCTCGGGATCGCGCAAGCCTCCCTCCGGATCCTGAACCTGACGCCCCGGGTCGAACGGATCATCGACATGGCCGGAATCGTCCTGCTCGCGTTCCTCGCCATCCTGTTCACCGTGGCGCTGGTGCGGTTCTCCTTCCGGGAGTACTTGCGGAAGCAGGGGGAGGACGCCTCCAGGGACCGGGCACTGAAAGGCGTGGTCAACCTCGCCAACGCCCTGGTCTGGATCATCGGCGTTCTCTTCATGCTCGACAACCTGGGGTTCAGGATTTCCACCGTGGTCGCCGGCCTCGGCATCGGCGGGATCGCGGTGGCCCTCGCGGCCCAGACCGTCCTCGGCGACCTGTTCGCCTACTTCACGATCCTGTTCGACCGGCCGTTCGAGATCGGCGACTTCGTCATCGTGGGCGACCACATGGGGGTCATCGAGCGCTTCGGGATCAAGACCACGCGCATCGCCAGCCTGGGAGGGGAACAGATCGTCATTTCCAACAAGGATCTCACCGATTCCCGGGTGCGGAACTACAAGCGGATGGCGAGGCGGCGGGTGGTGTTCCGGCTCGGCGTGACGTACCAGACCCCCGCGAAAGCGCTCCAGGAGATCCCCGGGATCGTCGCCGGGATCTTCCTGGAGATCGAGGGGGCGGCCCTGGACCGCGTCCACTTCTTCTCCTACGGGGACTTCAGCCTGATCTTCGAGATCGTCTACTACGTGGAAGGCAACGACTACACGAAATACATGGACATCCAGCAGGCGGCCAACCTGAAGATCTTCGAGGAGTTCGAGCGGCGGCGCATCGAATTCGCCTACCCGACGCAGACGCTGTACCTGAACCGGGACGGCAAGGCGTAACCGCCGGGCATGCGGACGGCCCGGAGTTTCCGATGGACCCCGAGGTACCGGGGATGAACGGAAGAAGCCGGAAACGCGGCGGTTCGAGGTTCCTGCTCGGGTCGGCCCTGTTCGCGGGAACCCTTGCGGCGATGTACGGGGCGGCGTCCGCGGCGGACATCCTGATGGACCTGTTGGGATTGGATTCCGGGCAGGTCCGGCTCGCCGGGAAAACGGCCGCCGTGGCGGCCGCCATCCCCGCCGGTTTCTTCCTGGTGGAGCGCGCGTTTCTTTCATGGTCCTCCCGCCGCGGAAAGGATCCCGGCCGGGAGGACGGGTAGGGGCTACCCTCCCTGCGGGACGCCGGCCACCCGGGCTTTCACCCGCCCCGCCACCATCTCGAACGGTTCCTCCGTGTACGTGTGGATGTGGCGGTGCATCTCGATCAGGTACCGTTCCACCTCGGGCCAATTCGCCCGGATCGTCGCCATCTGGGCGGCGTACGCCTTTCCATAGTCGCCCCGCATCTTTTCCTGGAGCAGATCCCGTTTCCCCGCATCGTCGGGGAAGGCCTTCCGGGGAAGGAACTCGAAGATCGGCTCGAAAATGCGGACGTCCGTGTCTCCCAGGTGGAACAGCTCGATGTTGTCGATCATCACCACCTCTTTCTCCGGGGTGGCGATGTAGTGTCCGTAACGAAGCGCCGTGCCGATGCAGTCCCCCAATGCGTCCTGCCGGGCGGCGCCGTCCACCCACCAGGACCCGTCGCGGTGGATCCGGGCGGCGGTTACGGCCTCGTCGAGATAGATGTTGATCCCCTGCTCCTTCGGCTTGAGAAGCACCTCCTCCCCCTGCGGCGTCACGTGGTAGACCACGGGGAGGGCGGCCAGGCCCACCAGCCCCGGAAGGCCGCTGTAGATGTACTCGCCCAGGCACCCGAAGTGCGACAGGAAAAAGGAATGCTCCTTGCGGTCCGGCGTCCTGACGGTGAAGAGCGTGTCCTTGTGGATCTTCTGAACGAGCTGGACGTCGATGACCTCGAAGTCCCGGTGCGCCTCCCCCGATTCCCGGTGCAACAGGGCGAGGATCGCTTTTTTCAGGCCCGTGGCCTTCAGCTTCGAAGTGAAGATCTTCACCCTCGCGCCGGACGGCATCATCTTGATCGCGCCGCGCACCCAGTTCACGTAGAAATGGGAAATGCTGATCGGGAGCATGTCCGTGCTCGTCGGGTCGAGAAGCTCGTCGATCCGGGCTTCCCACAGGGGGATGTGCATCCCGAGAAATTCCTGGGGGTTCGCGATTCCCAGGATCTTCAGGATCTTCTCCCGCTCGCTGGATTTCCTCTCGGAGGCGGGCACCTGTATGTACCGGTGCAGGGCGCGCTCGTACTTCTGAAAGTCGGGGTGGGAAGAAGCCATTCTCGTCCTCCCGTCCGAAAAGGTGGGATACTCATGATCTTACCACCCGGCGGCGGAAATGTGGACCGCGGGAACCACCGTCAACGGCCTCTCCCGGCCAGCGCTTCCAGCGCTTCCGCGAGGGAGGCATGCCCGCCGAAGAGGACGAGCTTGTCTCCCGCGAGAAGCGTTTCCCCGGGCGGCGGCTGCACGATGGCCCGGTCCTCCCGCAGGACGGCGAGGAGAACGATTCCCGTCTCGTCGCCGACCGGCAGTTCCCCTGCCGGCCGTCCGGCCCAGCGGGATTCCGCCGCGACGAAGAACACCTCGATCACCTTCCGCCGGAGGAACTGCTCGAACTCCGCCAGCACGTCCTCCGCGCGCGGGACCGCGCGCTCCCGAAGGATGCGATACGTCCCGCTGCGGACCAGTTCCTCCTGCTGCCGGATGACGTGTTCGGGGACGTGGTACTCCTGCAGGACGCGGGAGAAGATCTCCACCGAGGTCTCGAACTCCTCCGGGATGACGGCGTTCGCCCCGAGGGCGATCAGGTCGTCCACGTCCGCCACGTACCGCGTCCGGACGAGGATGAACAGCCCGGGGTTGACGCGCCGCGCCACCGCCACGGCGCGGCGGGTCGCCATCGGGTCCGAAATGGCCAGCACCAGCATCCTCGCCCGCGGGATCCCCAGCCGGCCGAGGATCTCCGGGTTGTTCACGTCGCCGAAATAGATCGGCTCTCCGCTTTCCCGGCACTCACGGACCAGCACGTCGTTCAGGTCCACCACGACGTAGGGGAGCCCGGTGGACCGGAGCACCTTCGAGAGGTTCCTGCCGTTCATCCCGTACCCCGCGATGACGACGTGGTCGCCGGCGGGCGGCGGGGCTTCCTCTTCGCGCTCACCCTCGACGGGGCCGGGCGCGACGCGCCGCACCCATTGGCGTGCGATCCCCGGGGCCGCGTTCATCAGGAACGGCGTCACCACCATCGTGAGGATGGCGATGGCGAGGAGGTTCTGGTACGCCTGCGGCGACAGCAGCCCCTCCCGGGACCCCTGGGACAGCAGGAGGAACGCGAACTCCCCCACCTGTCCCAGCCCGACGGCGCCGACCACCGTCGCCGACCACGGGTACCCCGCCGCGCGGATCGCCGCCCCCGCGCAAAGCGTCTTCCCCAGCAGGACCGCCGTCGACAGGAGGAGAATCACGGGGAGGTTGCGGGCGAGGAACGGCAGGTCGAGCAACATCCCCACGGAGATGAAGAAGACGCCGTTGAAGACGTCCCGGAACGGGAAGATCTGGGCGGCGATCTCGTGGACGTACTCCGACTCGGAGATGACCATGCCCGCGAGGAAGGCCCCCATCGCCAGGGACAATCCCCACATCTGGGCGAAGTACGCCGTCCCGAGGATGATGCAGACCACCGTCATCGCGAGGATCTCCCGGCTGTTGAGACGGATGACCTCCTTGAGGAGGCGGGGGATGGCGAATTTCGCCGCCAGGAGAATCGCCGCGACCCCCAGCCCCGCCTTCAACAGCGTGAACAGGACGGCGGAAGGAAGCGCCGTCTCCCACTGCCGAAGCGACGGGATGAGCAGCATCATCGGGATCACGGCCATGTCCTGGAACAGGAGGATGCCGACGGAGATCTTCCCGTGCGGGCGGTCGATCTCCATCCGCTCGGCGTACACCTTCAGGACGATCGCGGTGCTCGACAGGGAGAGGACGAACCCGACGAAGACCGCCTCGGGGGCGTCGAAACCGGCGAGCAGGAGAACCGCCAGGACGGCGAGCGACGTCGCGAAGAGCTGTCCTCCGCCCCCCAGCAGGATCCGGCGCCGCATCTTGCCGAGATTGGACAACGAGATCTCCAGTCCCACGGTGAACAGGAGGAGGGCCACCCCGATCTCCGCGAGGGCGTCCACCATCGCGGTTTCCGCGACGAGCCCGGCCCCCGTGGGTCCCAGGATCGCGCCGGCGACGAGGAACGCCGCGACGACGGAGAGGTGGAGCCTTCCGAACAGGAGGGCAACGGCCGTGGCGATCGCCAGGACGACCGCCAGGTCGCGCAGGACCAGGTGAAGATCCATGTGCGGTCCTCCGGGGGTTGCCCGCGAAAATGCGGGCAAGTTCGGAACCAGTCTACCAGCCTAAGTGGTCCATTTCATAAATACGGTCACGCACCGAGAGGGCCGATGCGCCACGTCCGGCAAGGCGCGCGACTGAGGCGTGCCGGGGAGCACGGTGAAGGAGCGAAACGCGGCCGGCGTGGATGCAACGGCACTCGAATGCGACCGTATTTATGAAATGGGCCACTAAGGCGGGAGGACGGAACCTTCCGGACGGGTTCCTTTCGGGATATTCCTTAAAGTTTTCCGGACAACCATCCGAGAAGAGCTGGGACGGCACGATGCTTACGCCCCCCCTCCCCGGGGGGGCGACATGCCCGCATCCCCCGCCAAGAGACCCGCGGGCAAACAGGAAGATCCCCCGAGGTTCCCGCCTTACCCCGGGGGATCTCCATTTTCGAAGCCTGTCAGATGACGCCGGCGGCCGTCAGACGGCGGTACTCCTCCTCCGGCACGCCGAGCTCCTTTATATAGACATCCCGGTTGTCCGCGCCCGGAGGTCTGCAACCCGACTTCCACCGCGCGGGGGTCCCGCTCATCTTCCACGGGGGAGCGGCCACCACCAGATCTCCGTACACGGGGGATCCGGCATGCAGGAAACACCCCCGCTGCCGCCAGTTTTCCTCCGCGAGCGTTTCGAGGGGACGGTTGACGCGGCCGGTCACCACGGCGGCGGCGGGACCGCTCTTCCTTGATGTGAATTCTTCCACCGCACGCCGGATCTCGTCCGCGGTCATCTCCCCGGACCATTCCTCCAGTATGGCGAGGAGCGCCTCCTCGTTCTCCAGCCTGACCCGCGCGGCGGGCGTGGAGAACCGGGGATCGCCGCGAAGCTCCGGACGGCCGATGATGTGCATCAACGACTCGAACGCTTCGTCGTTGTAGGCGGCGATGAAAGTGTAGCCGTCCCTGCAACGGATGTAGGTGTACGGGAACACCGCCGGGTCGAAGTTCCCCAGGCGTTCACGCGCCTTCCCGCCGGTGTGCATCCAGGTGATGTTATAGTCCGTGAACTGCATCAGCGATTCCGCACCCGCGAGATCGACGAACTGCCCCTTTCCGGCGGCGGCGCGGAACGAGAGCGCGGCAAGGACTCCGAAGGCGCCCCACAATCCCTGAACGAAGGCGCCGTGCCAGTTCCCCAGCCGGGTCGGCGCCTGGTGGGGAAGCGGAGGTCCTTCCCCACTTTCCGGTTCCCCGACGATGTATGGGGCTCCGGAAAGCGCCTGGCAGAGGATGTCGCTGTCCCGGACCGGCCTGGACGCGTTCGGGCCGAAGGAACCGTAGGTGGAATGGGCCAGGTAGATCAGGCCAGGGTGTTCCCCTCGGAGCGGGAGGTAGCCGATCCCGGCCGCATCGAGGCGCCCCTGGTCATCCGACGAGACGATCACGTCCACGGCTTTCGCCAGCCGCCGAAACAGGGCAACCCCTTCCGAACGTTCCGCGGAAAGCGTGACGTACCGTCGATTCCGCGCCTCGGAGAGGAACGGGAGCCCGGTTCCGGCAATGTCGATCCCTCCGGGGAAGACGCTCCGCAACGGGTCCCCCCCCGGCGGCTCGACCTTGACGACGTCGGCGCCGAACTCGGCGAGGATCGACGCGGTCACCATCCCGGCGAAGTGGCCGGGGCAGTGCTCCAGCACGCGGACCCCGGCGAGCGCCTCGGGTTTTCCGGCGGCGGTCTTCGGGTCGGTGGCGCTTCTCGCCCATTCCGCGAAGCCGCTCACGGCGCGCATCCCGTCTTCGGCGGCCGCGCGCCGGGGACGTCGGCCCACTCCCCGATCACCTTCTTCCTCGTCAACCTTTCCATCTCCGCCGCGGAGAGGCCGAGGAGCTCCCCGAACACCCGGTCGTTGTGCCACCCCACCGGTTTCGCCGACTCCTTGACGCGGCCGGGGCTCTCCGAGAGCTTGGGGGCGGGACCGAATTCGACGATTCTCCCGTAAAGAGGGTCCTCGACCTCGCACACGGTCCCCCGCGCCCTCAGGTGCGGATCGTGGTACTGTTCCCGGCCTCCGCGGACCGGAGCCGCGGAGAAACCGGCCGACTCGGCGCAACGGAGGATTTCCTCCTTCGTCCGGCCGGCGGCGAAGATCGCCACCCTGTCGGAACCCGGGAGACCTTCCTCGCCCGGCATGGCCGCTCGCAGAGCGCCGGAGAGGCGGTTCCGTTCTTCCCCGTCGCGCACCGAGATCGCCACGAAACCGTCGGCGCACCGGTAGATGCCGGACGGGGTGTACGCCGGGTCCAGGTTCCCCTCCCTGCGCCGGTCCGATCCCGTCAGTCCGCCGTACGGCCACGTCCAGTCCAGCGTGCGAATCATCGCCTCGGCCTGGGACAGGTCGATCATCTGGCCTTCCCCGGTGCTCCGCCTGGCATGGAGCGCGGACAGGATACCGATGGCCGATATCAGGGCCGCCGTGTAGTCCCCCACCCAGAACCCCGCCTTCATCGGAGGTTGGTCCGGGAACCCGGTGATGGCGGAGAAGCCGGAGACCGCCTGGGCGGTCGCATCGTACGAAGCGCGGCCGGCGGCGTACGGCCCCCACTGGCCGAACCCCGAGTTGGCGGCGTAGACGATGCGCGGATTGCGCTCCCGGAGCTGGAGGTATCCCACCCCCCACTCGTCCATCGTCCCCGCCCGCAGGTTCTCCACGACCACGTCGGACATTTCCGCGAGGCGCAGGAACAGCTCCACCCCTTCCGGCGGGTGCAGGTCGAGACCCACGTGGAGCTTGTTCCGGTTCAGCGCGAGGAAAGCGGGCGATACGTCTTTCCAGAAGAACCCCTCGGGGGCCACGTACCGCA
>JAJZRM010000008.1 GCA_021802685.1 Deltaproteobacteria bacterium
TCAGCGGTTCGGGCGCCTGCCGGAATATTCCAGGACGGGGCTGGCCGCCATCGCCTTCGCCCTGCGCGACGCCGGATTGGAATGTTGGGACGTCAAACGGCCGATCGGAATCGCCGCATCGACCCGCCTGGGATGTCTGCCGGTCGATATCGAATATTTCAACACGGTCCTCCAGGAGGGCGGCAATCTTTCGAGTCCCAACCTGTTCGCATACACCCTCCCGAGCAGCTTCCTCGGGGAAGCCGCGATCCAGTTCGGCCTCACCGGGCCGGCCTGGATCATCAACGACGCATCCGGGGACGATTTGGGCGGGGTGCGCATGGCGATGGAACATCTCTCGTGGGGCGAGTGCGACACCCTCCTGGCGGGCCACATCGACCTCCCCGCCGGACCGCCGCTTGCCGGGATCGCCCCGGCGGCCGCCGGGGCGCTGTTCCTGGCGCTTTCGAGCGTCCGGGAAACGGCGGTCGACAGGTTCGGAACGCTCGACTCGCCGGACGGAAAGGAGATCCGGCACGACGGGATCCCCGTGGCCGGTCTCGCGGACCTTGCGCGATCCTGCCTCAAGAGGTTCCACGCATGAAACGGGAACGCCGATTGAGGATGACCTTGATCTATCCCGCCTGGAGGAAACTGGAGGGACAGACGGAATTCCACCTCCCTCCCCACGGCCCCGTCGTATTCGCGGCCACCGTCCCTCCCGAGGTGGAACTCAAGTTCATCGACGAGAATCTCCAATCGATCGATTTTTCCGAACCGTGCGACCTGGTCGGCATATCGGTCATGCTGACCTGCCAGTTGCCGCGCGCCTTCGAGATCAGCCTCAGGTACCGGGAGGCCGGCATCCCCGTCATCGTCGGCGGGATCGCCGCCATGCTCCATTCCGGAGAGGTGGCGGAACACGCGGACTCCGTCTTCCTCGGCGAGGCGGAAGACCGGTTTGCCGGCGTCCTGGAGGACCTTGCGGCCGGACGCCTGAAAAAGACGTACGACTACATGAACCACCCTCCCGATACGGCCCGGATCGGCATCGCCCGGCGGGAGATCCTCGACCGCGGCCTGTACAACTACCGCGGCGTGCAGATGCTCGACCTGGTCCACGCCTCCAGGGGATGCCGGTTCGACTGCTATCCCTGCTGCTCCCGTTTCCTCGGGGGAAAGACCTTCCGGCCCCGGCCCATCCGCCGGGTGATCGAGGAGATGGAATCCATCCGGAACAACCGCCTGTTCCTCGTAGACAATTCCCTGGCGCAGGACCGCGGGTGGCTGATCGAACTCTTCACCGCCATGGCGCCCTTGAAGAAGAAATGGGTCTCCCACCCCATCCTGGACGACGACCGGATCCTCGAGCTGGCCGCCAAGGCCGGCGCGTGGTACGTGTACCAGGCGGTGATCGACACCTCCGACATGATCCGCAACCGGATCCGGCGGCTGAAGGACCACGGCATCGCCGTCGAGGGGACGATCCTGTTGGGCGCCGACGATCACGACGAGGATTACATCAAGCGGATGGTCGACTTCCTGCTGGAGATGCAGCTGGACATGGCGGAGTTCACGATCCTCACGCCGTTCCCCCACTCCCCCTGCCGTGCCCGGATGGCCGCCGAGGGGCGGCTGCTCGACAACGGCTGGAGCGACTACACGGCCGACCGGGTGGTGTTCCGGCCGCGGCGCATGACGCCTTCGAAGCTCCAGGAAATGTACCACTACGCCTGGGACACGTTCTACGCCGACAGCGGGTACCAGATCAAGATGGGAGACCTTTTCCGGAAGGTGATCCGGAGGGAAATGGAAGACGGCACCTATTCCCGGTACAACCCGCGCCGCCAGCGTCGCTTCCCCGGGACGAAACCCCCGGCATGAAACGGGTCCTCCTGGTATCGTCCAACACCTGCCGGGAACCGTCGCCGGTCTACCCCCTGGGGCTCGCCGTCGTCGCCGCCGCGCTCGCGGGGTCCGGCCACCGGGTGGAACAGTTCGACTTTCTGGCCTGCGGCGAGTCGGAAGAGACGTTCCGCGGCAAGATGATCGAATTCGATCCCGATTTCGTCTGCATCTCCGTCCGGA
The DNA here is from genome assembly GCA_021802685.1 of Deltaproteobacteria bacterium. Lineage (GTDB taxonomy): Bacteria > Desulfobacterota > Deferrimicrobia > Deferrimicrobiales > Deferrimicrobiaceae > UBA2219. The sequence goes on from JAJZRM010000008.1 coordinate 2,068, forward strand.
ACCTGGACAACTGCGACTCCCGGAATCCCCTCGGCTACACCGGGACCGCGAAACGGCTCGTGGAGGCGGTCCGGCGAACCAGCGCCGCGCCCGTCATCATCGGCGGCCCCGGGTTTTCCCTCCTGCCGGAAGAGATGCTCGCCGCAACCGGCGCGGATTACGGCATCGTCGGGGAGGGGGAACGACTGATCCGCGACCTGATCCGCGACCTGTCGAACGGCGCCCGCCCGGCCTCCCCCCTGCTCCGCGGCGAACGGTTCCTGTCCGGCGAAGAAATCCCGTCGCCTCTCTACAGCGGCGAGCTCATCGGCTATTACATGAACCAGGGCGGGATGTGCAACCTGCAGACCAAACGGGGATGTCCTTACCGCTGCGCTTATTGCTCTTATCCCGTCCTCGAGGGAAACCGGTTCCGCTGCCGGGAACCCGGCGCCGTGGCGGACGACATGGAGCGGGCCGGAACCGACCATGGCGTGAGCAGCTTCTTCATCGCCGATTCGATCTTCAACGACCGGGAGGGCCATTACCTGTCGGTCGCGGAAGAGATCCTCCGCAGGAGGCTCCCGGTGCGGTGGTGCTGTTTCATGCGCCCCGATGGGGTGGGGCGGAAGGAGATCGCCCTTCTCAAGCGGGCGGGGCTGTACGCTGCGGAGCTGGGCACCGATGCATCGAGCGACGCCGCCCTCGATGCGCTGGGCAAAGGTTTCATGTTCGCGCAGGTGCTCGAAGCGAACCGGGCATTCAACGCCGAGCGGGTTCCCTGCGCCCATTTCGTCATGTTCGGCGGGCCGGGGGAAACCGTCGAAACCGTGTCGGAAGGTCTCGCGAACCTCGGGCAACTTGAAAACACAGTGGTTTTCGCCTATTCCGGGATCCGGATCCTGCCGGGCACCGCCTTGCACGCCAGGGCCGTCGCCGAGGGCCTCCTGCGGCCGGGATCGCCGCTGCTCGAACCCGTCTACTACCATTCGCCCGGGATCGACCCGGAGGAGATGCACCGGATGATCGCCGGGGCTTTCCGCGGAAACCGCCGTCGGTTCTTCCCCCCGGCCGAAGGATTGGATCGGCTGAAGGTCATGCACGACTTCGGCTATCGCGGGCTGCTCTGGGACCACTTGATCCGGTATCCCGGGGGGCCGGCATGCTGAAGCGCAACCGGATCCTGCTGGTCCATCCCCTCGGCTACGATGCGGCCGCGGCGGCGGGCGACATCTCCCGCATCGCCAACATCATGCCGCCCATCGGGTTGGCGAGCATCGCGGCCTCCCTCGAACGCCGCGGCATCCGGGCCTCCATCATCGACTGTTACGCCCGCCCGGGGTCCGACCGGGCGATCCGCGATCACCTCCTGGCGGAACGACCGGCCTTCATCGGCCTGAGTTGCACGACCTCCAGCTTCCTCGACGGCATCCGGATCGCCGGGATGGCCCGCGCAACCCTCCACGGCGTCCGTACCGTTTTCGGGGGCCCGCACGTTTCCGCGCTGAAAGAGTCGCTCTTCCCCCGCTTTCCTTCCATGGACTTCGCCGTGGTCGGGGAAGGCGAGGAGACGTTGGCGGAACTGGTCGAACGCTTCGGTGAGGACCCGTCCGGCATCCGCGGCATCGTTTTCCGTGAGGGGGACGGCGGCGAGGCCCGCTTCACCGGCTACCGGGAACGGGAGGTCGACCTGGACGGCCTTCCCCTCCCGGCGTACGAGAAGCTTGCGGGATTCCCGGGCTCCTACAAGCTTCCCCTCTTCAACTACCCGCGGGTGCCGAACACCAGCTGCATCTCCAGCCGGGGCTGTCCCTACTCCTGCAGCTACTGCGACCGTTCCGTCTTCCGGCGGACCTTCCGCTTCAACTCGGCCGGGTACCTCTACGAACACCTGCGCTATTTGAGGGAGCGGTTCGGCGTCCGGCATATCAATTTCTACGACGACCAGTTCACGTTCGACCGGAACCGCATCGAGGCGTTCACCGGAATGATGATCGACCGATCCCCGGGGATGACCTTCAACTGCATCGTCCGGGCGGAGCACATCGACCGGGAACTGTTGCGGCGCATGAAGGCGGCCGGATGCTGGATGATGAGCCTCGGGATCGAGACGGGCGACGCGAGCCTTCTGGCGCGGCACCGCCGGAACGCCGACCTGGACCGGACAGGCCGCGCGATCCGGCTGATCAAGGACGCCGGGATCCGGACCAAGGGGCTGCTGATGATGGGGCTGCCGGGGGAAACGGAGGAAAGCGTCCGGAAGAGCATGGAGTACGTCTTCTCCCACCCGATCGACGACTTCAACCTGACCAAGTTCACACCGTTTCCCGGGTCGCCGATCTACGATACCATCCGCGATCACGGCGAATTCGACGAGGACTGGGAAAAGATGGACTGCATGCACTTCGTGTTCGTAACGAAGGGGATGACCGGGGAGCGGCTCGAGAAACTCTACCGGGATTTCCACGTCGCCCACTACAGGCGGCCCCGGGTGCTGCTGGGGTATGCCGCCATGCTGTGGCGTTCGCCCGACAGCGCCTTCCGGTTCTTCCGGCACGCGGGCGCCTTCCTGCGGTTCGCGGGCTCCAACCGCCGACTCGCGGGCAAGGAAGGTTGATGCGGATTCTGCTGGTTCCAGGGAACAATTCCCTTTCCCATCTCTCCAAGTGCCTCGCGATCGAATCCTCGTTGGCCTCCCGCGGGCACGAAGTGGTCGTCGCGGTCGGCAGGAGAAACGCCGGTTTCCTCGACGGGAGGAACGTCGCACACCGCATCTTTCCGGACATCCAGGAAATCGATCAGTCGGGGTTTCCCACCGTCGCGTGGTTCCGGAAGCCGGACCGTATCGCGGGATGCATCGCCGAGGAAGTCGATCTCATCCGGCGGATCCGCCCCGATGTCGTTCTCGGCGTTTTCCGGTTCACGACCCGGGCCTCCGCCCGCCTTGCGGGCGTGCCGTACGACTCGCTGATCTGCGGCTGCATGCTGCCCGGTTGCCCGGACGTCCTCGGGTTCACCCCCGGCGAGGCGGGCATCGATCTCCAGCGGTATTACCTCGACTCGTTCTTCCGCTATGCCGGTGCGAAGACGAGCGCCGCCCTCAAGTCGCTCGGGCTGCCCGCCATCGTCGACATCCGCTCCATGCTCGAAGGGGACCGCACGTACCTTTGGGACTTCCCCGAGTTCCTGCCTCTCCCGGACCGGGAGGACGTCACGCACGTCGGGCCGATCACCTGGAACGGCTGGGGCCAGGGCGACTTCGACCCGGACCAGGCGATGGACGGACGCCTACCCCTCGCCGTCGTCACCTCCGGGACCTGCGTGACGAGCGCCGGGTTCGCGACCCGCATCATCCGGATCCTTCTCGAAATGGGCTTCCGCGTCGTCTTGGCGGCGGGGGGCCAGGACGAACTCCTCCAAGTGACGTCCGGGGACCCCCGAGTCGCGGTCTGCCGGTTCCCGCCGCTCCAGGCCCTGTTTCCCCGCGCCGCGCTGACCGTCTGCCACGGGGGTCAGGTAACCCTCTTCGAATCGCTGTCCCACGGGACGCCCGCGTTCGTCATGCCGTTCCAGCCCGAGCAGGCCCATAACGCCCTCTGCCTCGAACGGCTGGGGTGCGGCAGCCGGCTGGTGGCGCCGCAACCGTTCCGCGGCAACCCCGACATCTACATCGAAGCGTTCAACCGCAGGGAGGACGACGAAGTGAAGTCGACGATCCGCCGGAGGATCGACGACCCGCGGACCGGCATGCGCCTGGCCGCGGCGCGGGAAATCATCGGGCGGTACGACGGCGTGGCGAAATTGACGTCCCTGATCGAGGCGAACCGGCCATGACCGCCGGCATCGTCCTGGTCCACGGCTATACCGGTTCGCCGCGGGGCCTCGATCTCCTGAAGCGGAGACTTGAGGAATCGCTCGCCCCCGTGGAGGCGACCTCCGTCCTCCTCCCGGGTCACGGAGGAGATGCCGCCCCGGCATTCGCGGCCGGGGAATACCTCGGGGCCGTCGCCGCGGAGGCCGGGCGCTTCCAAAAGGCGGGACGGGATGTCGTCCTGATCGGCCATTCCACCGGGGGCGTCCTGGCGCTCGCCGCGATGGCGGAACATTCCATTACCCCCAAACTGCTCGTGCTGGCGTCCGTCCCAAACCGGATCGACGGCACGTACCTCGAGCGCTGGCGCCTCCACTCCGCCGGAAAAACCGACATCACGTTCGCTTCGATGGCGCACATGGTGTCTCTGACGAACCGGATCGGCTCGCAGGCCCGGCCCGGCGAATACCCGGTACTGATCGTCCATGGAGAACGGGACGAACTGGTCCCCTGCAGGGAAGCCTTCGCCTGGAGAAGTCGCTTCGCCGGTCCGGTGCGCACGGTCATCGTCCCCGGCGCCGGGCACGATCCGTTCACCTCCGGCGAGGGCGGGTTCGCCTTCGACGTCATCGTCCGGGCGGCGGCGGACGCTCTGCATGTCCCCACGGACGAGGAAGCGGAGACCGTCCGGCGACTGGTGGCAGCCGAACCCTCCGCGGCGCGCTTCCTGGCGCGGTCGCCGGGCTCGGCCGGACATCTGGCCCGATCGCCCGGCGCAAGGCAACCTCGTGCGGATTCGAGCGTACTGGGGGCGGTCGCAACCAGCGAACCGGTATTCGCCAACATCGAGATCACAACCCGCTGCAATCTACGCTGCGCGTTCTGCGCGCGGACATCGATTCCCCGGGAGGAGCGGGACATGCCGGAAGATCGGTTCGGGCGCCTGCTCGACCTGTTGCCCCACGCCTGGCGGATCACGCTGGTGGGCCTCGGCGAACCGCTCATGCATCCCGGCGTCGACGGGTTCATCCACGAAGGGCATTCCCGGGGGCGCAGGGTCGCACTCGTCACCAACGCGCTCCTGCTGACGGAAGAGATGTCCCGCCGCCTCATCGCCGCGGGACTCGACGCCGTGGTGTTCAGCCTCGACGCGGTCGTCCCCGGGCCGGCGGCGATCGTACGGCCGGGCGCCTCGATCGATACCCTGATCGACAACATAAAGACGTTCGGGACCGTCTCTTCGAATACCCGCCCGGTCTCGAAAGCCGTGTTTTCCGCCGTTTCGACGACCACCGCGCCGCATCTGGAACGACTGGTGGAAACCGTCGCCCGCCTCGGGGTCGACGTCCTGATGCTTTCGGACCTCAATTTTGCGGCCAACCTTCCCCACGCCCTCTGGCAAAACGCCGATGAACGGACCCGAGCCGTCATCCACCGCGCCGTCCGGAAGGCCTTCTCCCTCCGTTTGCCCGTCCTGTCGGTCGACGGGCTGGAAGAGTTCGCGCCGGCGGCGAGGTACAGGGACAGCCTGCTGATTCCGCCCTCCCGGCTCTACCATCGCTCGGACCATCGCCGGTTCTGCCTTTCCCCATGGCAGACCCTGCCCCTGGACGTGGACGGCGCCTCCACTCTCTGCGACTGCCAGCCGGGAGAAGGCCTGGGCAACGTGCTGGAGCTGCCGTTCGGCGAAATATGGAACGGCATCCGTATGCGGGATCACCGTCGGCGGATGCTGGCACGGCCCGGTCCCCGGCCGTGCGCGGTCTGCCCGCGCTACTGATGCGAACGGCCGCCTCCCCGAAGTCCCGCCGGGAAAAGAAACCCTGGAGCAGCCGCAGCATCGGGTCCCGGTGGCAGCACAGGTTCTTCTACTCCCTGATCCGATTCGCCGGGCGCCGCGCGGCCTATGCACTGCTGTTCCTCGTGGTTCTCTACTACGTCCTGTTCCGGCCGTCGGCGCGCAACCGTTCCCGCCCATACCTTTTGCGGCGCTTCCCCGGGAGGAATCCCGTTGCCCGCCTGTGGGACAGCTACCGGATCTCCCTCGAAGCAGGAAAGGTGCTCGTGGACCGCGCCGTGCTGGGGATCCTGGGGCCCGGCCGGTTCGCCTTCGACCATACCGGCCGGGAAGAACTGTTGAAACTGGCCCGGGAAGGACGCGGGCTGATCCTGGTGACCGCCCACGTGGGCTGCTGGCAGGTCGCCATGGCGAACCTCGGCATGCTGCGGACTCCCATCAACCTGGTGATTCACCGGGAAGAGGGCGACGTGGACCTCCTCTATTTCGAGCATGGGAGGGACGCCGCGCCCTACCGGATCATCGATCCGGCCGGCCCCCTCGGGGGCGCCCTGGAAATGCTTCATGTGTTGAAACACGGCGAGGTCCTCTGTATCATGGGGGATCGGGCGATGGGAAGCGATCGCAGCACAGTCGCCGTGGACTTCCTGGGTGGGGTCGTGCAATTCCCCTTCACTCCGTACCAGCTGGCTTCCGCTACCGGGGCTCCAGCGGCCGTGATTTTCCCTTATAAGTCAGGGGCAGGCAGCTACGCCCTCCAGGTCGCGAAGGTCATCCGGGTGCCGGTAAATCTTGGAAGGACGCCCGGCGCCTATCGGCCGTATGCGGACCAGTTCGTCCGCGCGCTGGAGGATTTCGTGGAAGCGCACCCTTATCAGTTCTTCAATTTCTTCGATGTGTGGCGTTGATACCACGTCGTTTCCGGGAGCCGATCCGATGACCACAACAGAGAAGTTGAAAAACATCCTGGTGGAAGACCTGAACCTGGAGGAGCTGACGCCGGGGGATATCGACGACGACGCTCCCCTGTTCGGGGAGGGCCTCGGGCTCGACTCGCTGGACGCGGTCGAACTGGTGGTCATCGTGCAGAAGCACTTCGGCATCGAGATCAGGAACATGGACGAGGGAAGAACGGCCTTCCAGTCGATCCGGTCCCTCGCCGCCTACATCGACGAGCGACTGCCGGTCCGATGACCGACGCTCCCGTCCCCATCACGGGCATGGGTTGCATCTGCGCCGCGGGCAGGACGCTGCCCGGCTGCATGGAAAGCCTCTTCCGCGGCGCGCGCGCCCCGGCGCCGCCGGTCCGCTTCGCCAGCAACCACCCGGTCCGCTACCCCGTGTTCGAAGTGCCCGGCTTCGAGGGGCCTCCCGGCCTGCTCCGCACCAGCGCGCTCGGCCTGCACGCGGCGCGGGAAGCGCTCGAAGACGCGGGGCTCGACCGGGAAACGTTGCGGGGGATGCGGGTCGGCGTCTGCGTCGGCACGACCGTCGGGTGCGTCCTGAGCGACGAGGGGTTCTGCAGGGAACACCACGCGGGCCGGGATCCCGACATGGCCTCCTTCCGGCGGATTCTTCACAGCAATCCCGCGGAGGCCATCGCCCGGGAGTTCGCGCTGTCCGGCCCGCTCCAGACCGTGGTGAACGCTTGTTCCTCCGGCACCGACGCGGTGGGCATCGCGGGTTCCTGGATCCGGGCGGACCTCTGCGACGCGGCCATCGCCGGCGGGGCCGACGAACTGGGACGGATCACGTACATCGGGTTCATCTCGCTGATGATCACGGACGAATCCCCCTGCAAGCCGTTCGACAGGGACCGGAAGGGCCTGAACCTGGGGGAAGGCGCGGCCATGCTCGTCCTCGAATCGGAACGGTCCCGCCGGCGCCGGGAGAAAAGGGCGCGTTCCTTCCTGCTCGGGTACGGGTCGGCGGGAGACGCATACCACCTGACGGCCCCCCGACCCGACGGCGCGGGCTTACGGAACGCCGTCGCCGAAGCGCTTTCCTCCGGCGGCCTGACCGCCGGCGCGATCGCTTTCGTCAACGCCCACGGCACCGGCACGCCGGACAACGACCGGGTCGAGAGCCGCGTCCTCGGCGATCTGCTTCCCGGAGTCCCATATCACTCCACCAAGGGATATACCGGCCACGCGCTGGGCGCCGCCGGCGCGATCGAAGCGGTGTTCACCGCCTCCTGCCTGGCCAGGGGCATGATCCCCGCCAACGCCGGGTTCGAGACGCCGGACCCGGAGATCGCGAACCCCCCTGTCCGGGAGGCGACGGCGGTGAGCGGAAACGCGGCCCTTTCGGAATCGCTGGCGTTCGGCGGCAACAACTCGGTCATCGTCCTGGGCAAGGGATGAGCGCGGCCGGGCGGATCGTGATCGAGGGGATCGGGATGGTCGGGAGTTTCGGCTGCGGCGTTTCCGACTTCTCGAGGGCGTTGGCCGACGGCGGCTCCCGCCCCGCGAGCCTTGCCGTATCCACGGGATCGGGCCCCATCGAGATCCCCGCCCATCTCGCCGACACTTCCCCCTTGAGCGAATTCGTCCCCGCGCGCACCTTGCGCCGAATCGACCGTTTTTCGCGGCTGGCCCTCCTCGGGAGCTTTCTCGCGCTTCGGGACGCCGGGTTGGCCGACACGGAACGCCGCCGGCTGGGGCTGATCGTCGCCAGCGGCCACGGCGCCACGGGGATCACGTACGCCTTCCTCGAATCGTTCATCAAGGACGGCGACATCTGCGCGTCGCCGACCCATTTCGCCAACTCGGTGCACAACTCCGCGGCGGCGAACATCTCCATCCTGTCGGGCATCGCGGGACCTTGCCTCACCGTGAGCCAGTTCCACCTCTCGGTGCCGTCCGCCCTCGCCACCGCCCTGCGTTGGCTTGCCGAAGGAAGGGCCGACCGGGTGCTGTTCGCAGCGGTCGAAGAGCTGTCCGAACTGATCGGTTATGCATGGTATCGCCGGAGGGGAGGGGCGAAGTCCGTCCCCATGACTCCGCTTCGGACCGCCGAAGAAACGGCGGTCCCGGCGGAGGGAGCGGCGTGCCTGCTCCTCTCCCGGGCGGAAGCGGCCCGTGGCGGGTACTGCGCGCTCGGCGAGGCCGTCACGGGGAGCCGTCCGGACGACGGTTTCCCTCTTCCCGATGCGGGCCTGTTGGTCCTCTCGGCCGACGGTCGAAAAGATGCCGGCCGCCGTTTCGCCGCGCTGGCGCGGAACGCGCGCATCGCCTGCTATACGCCGCTGTACGGCAGCATGCCGGCGGGGCCGGCCTTCGACCTGGCCGCGGCCGCCCTCATCCTCAAAGGCGGACGGATCTTTCCGTCGCCGGGCGATGCGGCCCTCGACTTCCCCGCCACGGTTCCCGCCGGCGGGGAACTTCTGGGCGCGCCGCGGGTCTCCTGCCTCACCCTGGGCGACGGCGCGACCTTCGGTCTGGCGACGCTGGAGAACCCCTGACATGCGGCGGAAGGACGTTCCCCAAGACAAGAGCCTGTTCGGCGAAATGAAGGAGATCCGCTACGCCGTCGACGACGAGGGAAGGTACGTGCTGGTCGAAAGCGCCGGATGGGAGCCGGCCAATATCGCCAACAACGAGGCATGGAAGTCGATCGATTCGGCGGTCGAGGCCGTCCTGGCGAAGGCCCGCGCCGGGGAACTGAGCCCGCTCGCCTACCACATGGCACGGAACCAGATGGATCCGCGGATGTTGGCCGATTACGCCGGTCTCTTCCCCTGGCAGGTTCGGCGCCACATGAAGCCGGGGCCGTTCCGGCGGATGCGTCGCGCGCTTCTTTTCCGCTACGCCGCCATCTTCAGGATCACGGCGGAGGAGTTCCGGTCCGTCCCCGGAAACCGCGCGTGAACCCGGCGTTCCCCCACCGGCAATCGGCCCATTGCGAGAGCGGCGTCGCCGCCAACCTGTTCACCTTCCACGGTGTTCCGGTTTCCGAAGCCATGGTGTTCGGGATCGGCGGCGGGCTCTTCTTCGCCCATTTTCCGTTCCTCCGGATCAACGGGTTCCCGCTGACGACCTTCCGCGCGGCCCCGGGACGCATTCTCCGCCGCGCCGCGAAGCGCCTCGGCATCGATATACGGTTCCGAACCTTCCGCGACGCGGACGAGGGAATGGCGGAGCTCGACCGGAACCTTGAAAAAAGCACGCCGGTCGGGGCGCAGACCGGCGTCTACTGGCTCCCCTACTTCCCCCCGGCACTGCGGTTCCATTTCAACGCCCACAATCTCGTGGTCGTCGGGAAGGAAGGAGACAGCTACCGGATCAGCGATCCGGTCTTCCCGGAGCCCGTCTCATGCCGCGCCGACGACCTCGCGAGGGCGCGCTTCGCCAGGGGGAAGTTGGCGCCCAGGGGGAAAATTTACTTCGTCCGGAACGTTCCGGCGAAGATCGATCCCGCCCCGGCGGTGACCGCGGCCATCCGGGAGGTGTGCTTCCTGATGACCCGGCTTCCGATCCCCCTGATCGGCGTCCGCGGGATCCGGTACCTCGCCGGCCAGGTGGCGTCGTGGCCTTCCCGGCTCGGCCGGCAGGGCGCGCTGCCGCACCTTGCCAACCTGATCCGGATGCAGGAGGAAATCGGGACCGGGGGAGGCGGCTTCCGGTTCATCTACGCGGCGTTTCTCCAGGAAGCGGCCGCCGTGCTGGAAGACGACCGCCTCCTCGGCATTTCGCGGGAGATGACCGCCATCGGAGACCGCTGGCGCGACTTCGCCGCGGCGGGAGCGAGCCGGTGCAAGGGACGCGACGACGGGAACGGGGATTTCGAAAGCCTCGCCCGGATCGTGCGCGAATGCGCGGACCGGGAGCACGCCCTCTTCCGGGAACTCGGTTCGCTGGTGCGGGGAGGCAGGCATGCCGGCGGCAAATGAGGGGACGGGAATGACGGCGCCGTCCGAAGCCGTGCTGCAGGTCCGGGGGCTGGCGAAGGTATACCGCGGGGCCGAGACGCCCGCGTTGAACGGCCTCGATTTCACGGTGCGCGAGGGAGAGGTCTTCGGCCTGCTGGGGCCGAACGGCGCGGGGAAAACGACGGCCATCTCGATCATCTGCACCCTGCTGCGGCCCACGGGCGGCAGCGTGACCCTGTGCGGCGTCGACACGGCCCGGTTTCCCGCTCGCGCGAGGAGGATGTTCGGCCTGGCTCCCCAGGACATCGCCCTGTACCCGAGCCTCACCGCCCGGGAAAACCTCCGGTTCTTCGGAGGGCTGCACGGGCTGGAAGGACGCGACCTCCAGCGGCGCATCGACGAATGCCTCACGCTGGTCGGGCTGCGCAACGGCGAAAACACCCGGATCGCCGCCTTCTCCGGAGGCATGAAGCGACGGGCCAACCTCGCGGCCGCGATCCTGCACTCCCCGCGCGTCCTTTTCCTCGACGAACCGACGGTAGGCATCGACGCCCAGTCGCGCAGCCTGATCCTGGAGAACCTGGCGTTCCTGCGGGATCGCGGAACGACCATGCTCTACACCACCCATTACATGGAAGAGGCGGAGGCGTTGTGCACCCGGGTCGCCGTCATGGACCGGGGAAGGATTCTCGCCGAGGGGCCTCCCCGGACGCTTTCCGCCGGCATGGACGGGTGCTCGAACCTGGAGGAAGCCTTCCTCCGCCTCACGGGAAGGCATCTGCGTGATTGACCGTGGACCCCGGATGACGCCCCTCCTGGCCACGATCCGGAAGGAGCTGCTCGAAATCGGAAGGGACCGGGCCGGCCTCGCGTTGATGCTCGTCATGCCGGCGGTCCTCGTGCTCGTCCTGTCCCTGGTGCAGGACAACGTGATGCGCGTCACCGGCGAGGCGCCGATCCAGGTCCTGTTCGTCGACAAAGACAACGGCTTCCTCGGGCGGGCGATCGCGGACCGCCTCTCCGGGAGCGGGCTGGAACTGGTCCACCGGGCGGATGGACGGGAATTCACCGAGGAGACGGCGCGGAAGGCCGTCGTCGACGGCGATTTCCAGTTCCTGATCGTGATCGCGTCCGGCACCGGCGAAGCGTTGAAGAAGCATGCCCGCCTGCGGGCCGAGGAATCGTTCGTCCCGTCGACGGAACGGGCGCGGCCGGCCATGCCGCCCCGCGTATCCGGGCTGACCGTCCATTTCGACCCGGCGGTCCAGGGTACGTTCCGCACGGCGGTGCTCAACTCCCTCCGCCAGGCGGTCCTCGGGATCGAGGTGCGGGAAAAGGCGGAAGCCCTGTCCCGCGCATTCGCGCGGACGATGCGGCGGATCGAAGGAAGGATGCCGCCGCTTCCCCCCGGGATCCTCCCGGGGATCCCGGTCGCGGACCTGCGCCTTGACGTGGATATCGATCCCGTGCTCGATCTCGCGGAAAGCGAGGAAGCCGGGGGCCGGTTCGCCAAAAGGCCGACCGCGGCGCAGCAGAACGTTCCCGCGTGGACGCTGTTCGGGATGTTTTTCATCGTCGTCCCCATTTCCGGAGCGCTGATCCGGGAGCGGCAGACCGGGACCTTCCGCCGGCTGATGACGATGCCCGTTTCCCCCGCGACGCTTTTGGCGGGCAAGATCGCCGCATATGTCGCGGTCTGCGCGGCCCAGTTCGTCGTGATGTTGGGAATCGGGTCGTTCGTCCTGCCGCTGCTGGGCACTTCGGGCCTGGTGGTCGGGACGGCATGGCCGGCCGTCGCGGCGATCGCCCTCGTCGCGGCGCTTGCGGCGACCGGCTACGGCGTCATGATCGGCTCCGTGGCGAAAAGCTACGAACAGGCCACCATGGTCGGGGCGGTTTCCATCGTGACCGCCGCCGCGCTGGGGGGGATCATGATCCCCGTCTACGTCATGCCCCGGTTCATGCAGGATCTCTCCGTCGTCTCCCCCCTCGGGTGGGGACTCAGGGCGTTCCAGGACGTTTTCGTCCGGGAAGGCACGCTGCGGGCGGCGGTCCCGGAACTGTCGTGCTTGTCGGCCTTCTTCCTTCTGACCATAATAATCGCCTGGCTGGCGATGCGGAAAGGCCGGTACGGGGATTAGCCCCCGCACGCCCGCGCGCGGCCCCAAGGAGATCATTTTGCTGGACCCCCTCGAAAAGGAACTGGCCGACATGATCATGGAGATCTGCCGGTTCCAGTCGCCCCCGCCGCCCGAACTGTCGCCGGACGCCGCCCTGATCGGGCCGGATTCGCCCTTCGGGCTCGACTCCCTCGACGCGGTCGAGATCGTCGTGGCCGTCCAGCGGAAATTCAACGTCCGGATCGACAGCCAGGAAACCAGCCGCCGGGTGCTGCAATCCCTGCGGACGCTGGCCGGGTTCATCCGCAGCCGCCGGGAGCGACCCGCCGGATGATCTTTCCCCTGTCCCTCGCCCATTTCGTCGGTTTCGGCGCGATCCACCTGTACGTGTTCCTGCTTTTCCTCGATCCCGTCCTCGCGGCGCTGCCGCTTGCCGTCTTCCTTCTTTTCCTGGGCATCGCCCCGTTCTTCACGGACATCGGCTTCTTCCTGCCGATCACCTCCCGGGGGAAGCGGGGGGAAACGGGCGTGGCCCTGACGTTCGACGACGGGCCCGACCCCGAGGTCACCCCGCGGCTCCTCGCCCTCCTCGACCGGCACGGCGTCCCGGCGGCCTTCTTCGTCACGGGGGAAAAGGCGGCCCGGCACCCGGAGATCATCCGGGAGATCCTGTCGCGCGGCCACGCGATCGGGAACCACTCCTTCAGCCACATGCCCTTCCTGATGCTGAAACGGTTGAGCGTCCTGAGGCGCGAGGTCGAAGCGGCCCAGTCCGTGCTCCGGCGGGCAGGCGTCGTCCCGCTGGCCTTCCGCCCGCCGGCGGGGATCACCAACGGCTACCTGTGGCAAGTCCTCCTCGAACAGGGGATGTTCTGCGTCAACTTCAGCTGCCGCGCCGTCGACTTCGGGAACCGGCGGATCGCGCGGCTTTCCGAAAAGATCCTGCGGAAGGTTTCGCCGGGGCACATCGTCGCGCTCCACGACGTCGCCCCGCGGGGGGAAACGGCGGAACGGCTCCTGGGGGAGTTCGACGCCATGATCCTCGGCATGAAGGGAAAGGGGCTTGCGATCGTCCCGCTGGCCCGGCTCATCGGCAGGGAAGTCATGCGGCGGGAGGCGTCCGCGGCCGGCTCCCACCCGGCGGCGATGTTTTACGACGAACTGGCGGAGGAGTACGACCGGGAGCAATTCGAAACGAACGTGTCGTGTTCCCGCCGCAAGGAATACGAACTCTTCGAAGCGCGCATTCCCGAGGTGTTCCAGGGAGCGGACCGGGTGCTCGAGATCGGCGCGGGGACCGGCATCTTCACGCTGCCCATCGCGCGCCATTGCCGGGAAGTCACGGCGCTCGACATTTCCCCCGCCATGCTGGAAATCTTGATGCGGAAGGCCCGGGAGGCGGGGCTGACCAATATCCGGACGGAGGTCGGAAACGCCGAGACGATGGATCCGGGCGGGACGTATTCGGCCGTCTGCGCCTTTTCCTCGCTGGCGTACCTGTCCGACCTCCCCGCATTCTTCCGCCGCCTGGCGCCCCGCATCGAACCGGGAGGGGCCTTGTACTTCATCACCGCCCGCCGCTCCCTGTTCCGTTTTTTCACGCAGATCGGCAACGCCATGCGGCAGGGGATGTGGCTGAAGGCGTACAACCGGAGGGAAATCGAAGGGATGCTGTCGGCCGCCGGCTTCGAGGACATCCGGGTCGATTCCCACCTCTTCAAGTCGTGGTTCTCCGGGGGGATGCTGCTCGAGGCCACCGCGAGAAGGAAACGCGAACCCGCGCGCTTTATGATGTAATATTACCGCCATGGCCGGTATCGCCCCGAAAACGCTCATCGTCATCCCGGTCTTCAACCACGGGAAGACGCTTCGTTCCGTCGCCGAGCGGTCCCTCGGGACGGGGCTCGACGTCTTGGTCGTCGACGACGGGAGCACGGACGGCGGCATCGATGCGCTCGCCGGCCTCCCCGTCGCGCTCCACCGCCTTCCGGAGAACCGGGGGAAAGGGGCCGCCATCCTCGCCGCGGCGCAATTCGCGAAGCGGTCCGGGTACGAAGCCGTCCTGACGATCGACGCGGACGGGCAACACGACCCGGAGGACGCACGTCGGCTCATCGAGGCCGCCGCGCCCTGCTGGCCCGCGGTCGTCGTCGGCGCACGGCGGATGGAAGGCGCGAACATCCCCGCCTCCAGCGTTTTCGGCCGGAGCTTCTCCAACTTCTGGGTGCGTCTGGAATGCGGGCTGTCGCTGCCCGACAGCCAGAGCGGCTACCGGCTGTACCCCGTCGAATTCCTTACCGCCGCGCGGTTCCTTTCCAGCCGCTATCCCTTCGAGGTGGAAGTGCTGGTCCGCGCGGCATGGTCGGGGCTTCCCATCGTCTCCGTGCCCGTTTCGGTCCATTACCCGCCCCCCGGAGAGCGGGTTTCGCATTTCCGCCCGTTCGTCGACAATCTCCGTCTGACCTTGCTGCACACGTGGCTGGTGACCCGCTCCCTGCTGCCATGGCCGCACCGGCGGCAGGTCCGGCATGAGGTTCCGGGCACGGAGGCGGAGGGGATCCTCCACCCGGTACGGCTGCTCCGCCGGCTGAGCACGGAGCACACCGGGACGGGAGAACTTGCGGCCGCTGCCTGGGTCGGCATCTTCATCGGCGCGCTCCCCATCATCCCCTTCGGGATCGCGACCATCGTTTACGTCAGCCACCGGCTCCACCTGAACAAGATGGCGGCCGTGGCCGCCAGCAACATCTGCGTCGCTCCCTTCGTGCCCTTTCTCTGCGTCGAAACGGGGCACTTCCTCTCGCACGGGAGGTTCCTCGCCGTGTTCGACTGGAACACCCTGGTCGGCGAGATCCATCTCCGCCTTTGGGAGTGGCTGCTGGGAGCCATGGTCGTCGGACCGGTCCTCGGAACGGCCGGCGCGCTGCTCACCTTCCTCTCGGTGAGGTCCCTGAGGACGCGGCTGCGGCAGGACGCTCGCCCGGTGAGAGGATAGGACCGTCCCTTGGCGTGCCTCCCGTGAAGATCCTCCTGGTCAATCCGCCGGTCTGCGGCCGAAGCATCCCGGAAGAACGTTACGGAATCGATTCCATCCGCCGGATCTTCCGTGGTGAGCCGCTCGGCCTCGAGGCGCTGGCGGGCAACCTGCCGGACCACGATGTCCGCATCCTCGACCTGAAGGCGGATCCCGGGGGGCTCCAGGGCGCTCTGGACGGATTCCGGCCCGAGCTGGTCGGGTTCACCGCGGTGACCTGCGAAGCCAACACCGTCGCGAGGATGGCGGCCGAGGTCAAGGAAAGCGGCGGCGCGGTCGTGGCGGTCGGGGGGATCCACGCCAGTTGCGACCCGTCGTTTTTCAACCGCCCCGGCATCGATTACGTGGTGGTCGGCCTGGGAAAAGTCCGCTTCGCGGAGCTGGCGGCGGCGATCGGGAGCGGCGCCGACACGGGATGCCTGCCCGGCGTGGCGCGGACCGACCCCGGCGGCCGGCTCGACTTCGTTTCCAGGGAAGCAAGCGCCGCCGACCTCGCGGAATCCCGCCCGCCGCGGTATGACCTCGTGGCCGGGTACCGGGACCGCTATACCCTCCACTCCCTCGGCTTCCGGATGGGCTTCGTGTCGTCGGCCTTCGGATGCCCCTGCGCCTGTTCGTTCTGCTGCATCTCCGCCCTGACCGGCGGCCGCTACCTCACCCACGCCGTCGAAACGGTGATCGCGGACATCCGGAGCTTAAGCGACATTCCCGTGATCCGCCTGGTGGACGCCAACACCTTCGGCGACCCCCGGCACGCGGAACAGTTGGCGGAAGGCATCCTCGCCGCCGGCATCCGGAAGAACTTCGTGGCGGACGTCCGCCCCGACACGGTGGTCCGCCACCCGGAACTGCTGCGCCTCTGGAAGCGGGCCGGCCTCCGCCTGGCGGTCGTCGGGTTCGAGGAGATCGGGGACGAAGTCCTCGCCTCATGGAGAAAGGGCGGCAGCGTCGCCGTCAACGACGAGGCCATCTCGATCCTGAAGGACCTGGGGATCACCATCGTCGGCGATTTCATCGTATCGCCCGACTACGACGATGCCCGCTTCGACGCCCTGGAAGGTTACGTGTCCCGACGGAAGATCGACATTCCCATATTCGCGGTGCTGACCCCCATCCCCGGGACGCCGCTGCACACCGCGATGGCGGACCGGATCGCGCTGGACGACCTGGACTATTACACCTTCACGAACGCGGTCGTCCCCCCGCTGCTGGGGGAAAAGCGGTTCTACGAACGGTATGCCGGCCTGACCAAAACGTTCCACGACAACGCGAAACTGTGAGGTGCCGCACCGGATGGACGCCTATATCACCGACCTGGCGGTTTTTCTCCCCAACGACCCGATCGACAACGACACCATGGAAAAGGTGCTCGGAATGGTCCACCAGGTCCCGTCCCGCACCCGCGCCGTCATCCTTCGGAAAAACCGGATCCGGCAGCGATACTACGCCATCGACCCGGCAACCGGCTCCGTCACGCATTCGAATGCCCGGCTCACGGCCGAAGCGGTCCGCGCCCTGAAACCGTATCCGGGGTTCTCGCCCGTCGACATCGAGTTCCTTTCCTGCGGCACCTCGTCGCCGGATCAACTCCTTCCGGGGCACGGGCTGATGGTGCAGGGGGAGCTGGCCGCCTCCCCGTGCGAGGTCGCGACCGCTTCGGGGGTATGCCTTTCCGGGATCTCCGCGCTGAAGTTCGCCGCCGTCAACGTCGCGCTGGGACTGGTCTCGAACGCCGTGGCGACCGGTTCGGAGCTGGCCTCCACGTTCATGCGCCGCGAGATGTTCCTGTCCGCGTCCCCGGACACCCCACCCGCCCCGGGAGATCCCGCCCTGCCCCCCTTCAACGCGGATTTCCTCCGGTGGATGCTGTCCGACGGCGCCGGAGCAGCGTTCGTCGAAGGCGCCCCCCGGGAGGACCGGATCGCGCTTCGGATCGACTGGATCGACCAGATCTCCTACGCCAACGAGCTGGAAACCTGCATGTACCTGGGAGCCGTGAAGAACGGGGACGGCAGCATTCGCGGATGGCGCGACTTCGGGTCGCTCGGGGAGGCCGTCTCCCGGAACGCGTTCCTCGTCCAGCAGGACGTGAACCTTCTGAACCGGGAAATCATCACGATGGCCGTCAACCGCGCGTTGACGCGGGTGATCGCCCGGCGCGGGATCGTCGCATCGGAGGTCGACTGGTTCCTCCCCCACTATTCCTCCGAATTCTTCCGGCAGCCCCTTTATGACCGGATGGCCGGGATCGGGTTCTCCGTTCCCCAGGACCGTTGGTTCACCAACCTGTCGACCAAGGGCAACACAGGGTCGGCCTCGATCTACATCATGATGGAGGAGCTGTTCCGCTCCGGCCGGCTCCGGCGGGGGCAGAAGCTCCTCTGCATGATCCCGGAGAGCAGCCGGTTCTCCGTCGCGTACATGCTTCTGTCGGTGGTATAGTGCACGCACCCCTGCATCCGGGAACCGGAAAGGAGGACAGGCCGGTGAGAAGATTCATGAGCGTGGTGCCTCTTCTGTTCGTTTTTTCACTGGCGGCGGGGTGTGCCTCCAATGTGACCAAGGTTCCCCTGTTGCAGAGTTCCTACAACCCGACGTTGGACGCGGCGGACCTTTCCGGTTACAAAGGAAAAACGGTAATTTTCCCTTACGTGACGAACAACGCGAACGATACGGGCACCTGGAATTATTACAGCGATGACAAGAAGTTCAGCTACGAGATGATGCCGGGACTTGACATATATTTCTGGGATTGCTTCGTCAATGCGTTCAGCCGGATCGGCGTGCGGGCGGTGGCTGCGCCGCTGCCGGGCTTCGAGAAATCGAAAGAGCTGCAAATCACCTTGTTATCGTTCACCGACCGGAAACTCCTTTACACCGTCCGTCTCAACAAGCCGGGGGAAGCATCTTTCACGAAACAATTCACCGTAGAGGCCCCCGCTCCGACGACGACGGTTGTCGCCGAATTGGAAAACAGGGCCTACAGGTTCATGGACTCGGCATTCCTTGCCTTGGTCACCGATGCGGAGTTCAAGAAGTCGTTCCTGCAGGATTGACGTGGCGCTTTTCGATGCGGTCGTATTGCGCCGGCGGATCGCGGCCGGCATACCGGAAAGGAGAACTCCGATGAGAAGATTCGTGGGCCTGGCGGCGCTGGTGACCTTTTTTTACCTGGCGGTGGCCGGGTGCGGGGCCGGGGGGACCAAGGTGGTCATCCAGCA
>JAJZRM010000333.1 GCA_021802685.1 Deltaproteobacteria bacterium
GCGAAACGTAATTCGGGCTGGCCCACCCCATCGCCTCCGCAAGCTCGCCCTGCTTGAGTCCGCGGGCCTTTCGAAGGAGGCGGAGATTCTCCTGGAACCGCCGGTCGAGGACGCCGGCGCGCCGCTGTCTGGATCCCGGCTGCTTTTTCAGTAATTGGCCCACGGCTCATTCTCCTTTCCCATTGGATTTCAGTAAATTCACCCGCGGCTAATATTTCCCCCTTGACAGGCGTTCCAGCCGAGGGCTAATATTCCGGACCGGAGGTGGACCATGACTGGAGAACGCGAAACGTACCCACCGCTGCCGATCGTAAAAGAGGTCTGCAAGGAGCTCGGGTGGACCTACGACGATCTCGCCCGCGAGGCGCAGAAGCATACCGGCACGGCCACGCCCGGCCCCAATTACATCGCGCAGTGCGTTTCCGGGTCCCGGCGCTTCGGGCCGGACACCGCGGCCGCGATCGAGACCGCAACGGGCGGGCGGCTCAAGAAAGAGTGGCTGGTGTGGCCCGACCAGGCGCCCGAGGATCTCGGCCAGGCGGCGAATGCGTGATTGCATCATGCCCCCTCGAATAACGTGGGGGAGATGGTGAAGGAGAGTGAATTCTTGTCACGAGTGTCGGTAAATCGGTGAAAACATTACGGAATACCGACCCCGCCCCGGTGGTGGTCCACGTCAGCACCACCCTCAGTTTCGACCTCAAACCCTTTAAAAACTTTAAGGAAGTCGTCGAATACGCGATCACGGCCTCGGGCAAGTCCCGCAAGGAGATCGCCGGCGCCCTCGGCCCGGACGGGATCAGCGAGAACCGGCTGTCGATGATGCTTTCCGAATACGAGGGCAAGCGGCACTTCCCCTTGGCGTGGCTCCCCGACCTGCTCCGGGTCCTTGGGGATCCCGGGAAGATCATCGTGCAGTGGCTGGTCAACGAATTCCTCCTGACCCCGGCGGAGAAGCTCGCCCAGGCGGAGGACATCCTTGTGCGGTACGCCGATACGCTGGACCTGATGCGTGGCGCCATGTCAACCGTGGCCGAGCTGCGGGGAGGGAAGCCGTGATCGTCTGCGCGGACGCCAGGGCGATCCCTCTCCGCGCGGAGAGCGCGCAAACGTGCGTTACCTCGCCCCCGTATTGGGGCCTCCGTGACTACGGTACGCCGGGGCAACTCGGCCTTGAGAATACGCCCGAGGAGTACGTCGCCAACATGGTCGCCGTGTTCCGCGAGGTGCGGCGAGTGCTGAAGGGCGACGGAGTGCTGTGGCTGAACTTGGGGGATTGCTACGCGACCGGCGCCGGAAAAGTCGGGGACCGGCCAGGCGGCGGTGAACAAGGGGACCGCTTCGCCATGCGGCAGGAAAAATATTCAAGGCGTGAAGGGCCCGGCCCCGACGGCCGAGGTGTTCCTTCCCGCGCTGGCGGCCGAACCCGTGGTCCAAGGCCCGGCGCCTGGTACGAGCGGGAAAACCCGCGAAAGAACGTCGGCCCGATCCAGCAGCCGAACCGGATGCCGATCGCCGGCCTCAAGCCGAAGGACCTCGTCGGGATCCCCTGGCGCGTGGCCTTCGCGCTCCAAGCGGACGGGTGGTGGCTCCGGAGGGACATCGTGTGGCATAAACCCAATCCGATGCCGGAGAGCGTTACCGACCGCCCGACGTCCGCGCACGAATACATCTTCCTGCTGACGAAATCCGAGCGGTACTTCTACAGCGCCGACGCGATCCGGGAGCCGCACACCTACGGGGAGGGCGGGGGGCACCACCGGAACGTCCTGACAATCCCGGAGAGTCACGCACCGGGAGCGCCACCCCATACCGGATTGCGTAAGTCACCGAACCGCACCCCCTCGGGATGGGACACCGGCCCGGGGAACCACCGCCAGATGACGGGGCGGTATAAGACCTCGGGGCCCGGGCCCCATGTAGGCGGACGCCGACAGGCGCCGGAACCGGGCGAGCCGTGCGCGTTCCATCCCCTCGGCCGGAACAAGCGGTCCGTCTGGACGATCACCACACAGCCGTATCCCGGATCCCACTTCGCCACCTTCCCTGAGGAGATACCGCGTCTGTGCATCCTCGCGGGATCCCGCCCTGGCGACGTCGTGCTCGACCCCTTCGGCGGGAGTGGGACGACGAGTAAGGTCGCCCTCGAGCTCGGACGCAAGCCGGTACATATCGACCTGACGTATCACGACCTGGCGCGGAAGCGCATGACAACGACCCCGGCGATGGCGGGGCTGATGACATGAACCACGAGGGCGAATACCACCTGGTCGACCGGCGGGACCTCGAGCGGATGGAGAAGCAAGGCTGGACCCTGGTCGGGTTCGTCCGCCGGATCGGGTACGTCGGGATGCACACCGACAACGTCCTCGTTCGCCGCCCCACCTCGAAGCTGCCCAAGCCGAACCCACCCCTGGAGGCCCCCCGATGATCGGCGGATATTATCGCTTTTACCCAGGGGATTATTTGGCGGATACCTCCGGATTGTCGCTGCGCGAACATGGGGCCTATAACCTGCTTTTGCACAATTACTACGCGGCCGACGGAAAACTGGAATTTGAAAAGCCGCGGCTTTTCGAGATCTGCCATGCGCGGACCCCCGAGGACTTCCAGGCGGTCGAATACATCCTCAATAAGTTCTTTCGCGTTGAAAATGGCCATCTTACAAACAATCGGGCGGACGAGGAAATCGCGGAAAGGAAGCGGTATTTCGAGGAGCAATCCCGCAAAGGAAAGCTCGGCGGACGCCCTCGCAAAAACCCGCGGCTTTCCAAGAAAACGAAAGGCACAAAAACGGGGGTTAAAAAGCCGCGGGTTAATTTACAACCGGCCGGAACTGAAACAGAATCCGGCGCGAACAGCGAAAATGACGCGCAGAAAAAAAGCCCACCATGTCCTGGACCTGGACCTGGACCTTTAAAAGAAAAAGAAAAAGCACTTGACCTTAATCGTTCATCTGTAGGCTCCGGCGACGGCGCAAACGGCGGGGGGGACGGCTCAGGGGCCACCCCCCCGCCTGCGCCTACACCCGACGGAAGTCTGTTCACGGATCCAGACGTCATCGCGCTCGGAAACGCCATCGCTGCAAAACGGCGAGAGCTCGGGATTGTGAAGTGAACCCCCAACCTGAAAGGAGGCAGTGAATGCAGGCACAGGCCCACGCTCGAGAGGTATCGATCCGCATCAGGGAAGGAAAGGACGGCCCGCAGCAGTACGCCCGCGTCGTCTGCCACGCGGAGGTGCCGGACAGGACCACGAAGAAGCAGCTCGATGCCCTGACCGACGACCAGAAGGGCGCCTTCATCGCAGACCTGAACCTCGAGCAGCCGGCACTGCCGGCAGCGGCCGGGATGAAGGGGTGACACGCTTCACCCATCTCCCCTGGGAGAGGCAACCGCGAAAGGGCGGGGGCTTCAAGAACCGGGAAACGTCGGAGGTCATGGAGCCGATCCGGGAGCTCTGCCGGCGGCTCCACCTCCGATGCGAACGCAACGCCACGGGAATGGCGAAGGGCGTCAAGTCGCCGGACGCCTGGCTACGACTCCACACGCGCGGCACCTGGGACCTGACGGTCTACTACCCCGAGGCCGGCTGCGTCGTGATGGTCGAATGCAAGATGCCAGGCGAGGGCCTCGAGCCCGACCAGGCGGAGTGGGGAAAGATCTACCGGGCCTGCGGCCTCGAGATGATCGTGGCCACGAGCGTC
>JAJZRM010000334.1 GCA_021802685.1 Deltaproteobacteria bacterium
ACATCTTTCCATAGAAGGGAACGTCGCTACCCGGTTCCTGTCCGGCCACCACCGCCTTCCCCTGCCAGTCGGGCAGCACGACGAGGTAGTATGGGATGCGCCCCGCCGCCTTTTCGAAGACCTCTCCTTTCTTCTTCCAGACGGAGGATCGTACCGCGTCCCCATCGAGCCCCGTGACCAGGAGTTCCTTCGGTCCGTCTCCGTCCAGGTCCACCGCTTCGACGTTCAGGATGTGGCTGGGCAGCCCGCTGGAGATCCGCGTATGGGGAAGCAGTTCCTCCCCCCGCACGCGGTAAAAATGAAGGATATTCCTCCCGTAGGCGATCACTTCGCCGTTACCTTCGGAATCCACGTCGCCGGCCACCACGCCGTGGAGTTCGTCCGCAATGCTCCCGGATTCCGACACTTTCCGGAGAGCGGTTGGGACCCACTCCACAGGCACCGGGGTCACCGTTCTGTCCAAAACGGGAGCCTGCGCGGCGGGAACCGCGGGAGGGATTTGCCGAAGGGAGGGCGCCTCCGTCGGCGGTGCGGACGGAGGCGGGGGAACGGGGGCGGCCGCCTGCGGCAAGGTTGCCGCCGGTGTTTTTACGGCCGTGCGGCCGCCGAAAAATTTTTCCGTTATCTGGCCGGCCACCACTTCAAGGCGGGGAATGATTTCGTCCTCCGTCGGAACGGCGGCGTAAAACGCTCCGGCGGTATTTCCCGATCCTGGGTCGATGGCG
Source organism: Deltaproteobacteria bacterium (assembly GCA_021802685.1). Classification (GTDB taxonomy): domain Bacteria; phylum Desulfobacterota; class Deferrimicrobia; order Deferrimicrobiales; family Deferrimicrobiaceae; genus UBA2219. Next base: position 726 of record JAJZRM010000334.1, read on the forward strand.
GTGACGTCGATGCTGTACCCCTTCCCAAGCTTGGCCACTGTCCCAAGAAGCAGGAGCTGGGCCTTCGCCTCCCTGGCCGCCTCCTCCGGGACCTTCCCCCCGGCGGGGAGAAGCACCACTTCGGTCTCCGCCAGCGCCATAAGCCGAGAAGCCAGCAGGCGGGGGAGAATCGAAACCGCCGGCCCGATATCTTCCTTTGCAAGAGAGGTGAATGGGGCGATGGCGACCTTGCGCGGGGATTCGGCGGAAACCGCCGGCAACGGGAGGAACGCAAACGCATATACCAGTAATGCGCAGAACAGGCCGCCCCGCAGGGTGTTTTTCCCCCATTGTGAATTCATTTGAAAAATCTAACACAGTTTTCTCCGGAATCACAGTTACGAAAAGGGCGATATTTTTTTGATTTATATTTTCCCCTTCCTCGTTACGGTTGCGACGAGAAGGCGGCGGACAATATCCTTCGCCTCTCGAAGAGAATTCTACAGTGAGGGTTGGGAGAGATGGATCGATGTGAGAATGTCTTTATGTTTCAGTAATTTCAGGATTTATAATAGTTGGCACGCTAACTGCATTGTACCCCATCAGGAACGGAGGCAAGCAACAAAACCCGGTGGAAACCGGATAATAGAAGGAGGAGAGCCATGAAAAGGTTAACGACGGGAGTGGCGGTTTTCTTGATGACGGTAGGGATGGCGGTCGCGGCGGGCGCGTCGGACGGGTTTTACTGGCCGCGTTCGCAGGACAGCGAGACTACGGTCATGGAGGATGAGAAGGGGCGACCGGATATGTCGGCGGTGAGTGGACCGGTTGAGACCGGAGCGTTGCCGGAACGGTCGGAGGGCTGGGGTTCCGGGTTCTATTGGCCGCGTTCGCAGGACAGCGAGACTACGACCGGGAATTGAGATGGGATCGAAACCATCCATCGAGGAACGAACGCCTGCGCCGGGGAAGGTCTTTCCGCGGCGCAGGCGCGTTTGAACGCGGGAAAAAAGGAGGAAAGCGATGAAGGCGAATCGGGTGAGCATGGCGGTTCTGGCAGTGGCCGCGACCATCACAATGGTCGGTTCCGCGTTCGCCGCCCAGACACAGGCGGAGCGGAAAATGTCGAAGAGTTATCAGGGCAGAACGGCAGATTCCTCACAACCGACCGACCGCGGTAATGGAGTAGGGAAAACGTGTATGTGCCGCTCCGGCGGACCAATGGAGACGGGTACTTTGCCGGACCGGTCGGAGAGCGCCACCCCGTCGAAGGTCTCTCCCGGGTCGAATGCCGAAGATGGCCATTTTCGCGGCGGCATCGAAGATGGTCCGTAAAGGGGCGTGGTCGAAATCGCTTCCTTAAAATAAGTCACTGCTGTCCGGTTAACGACGAGGCCGATTTCGAAACATGTTGATATCAGTGGATAAAAGCATGATATTCGCAGTCATCGATTTCGATTTCTCCCGATCCACTTCGGGTACCATCCCCCCAAGATCCTTCCGGGGGGAGAGTTCCCATGAACTCGGGTTCCACGGTCTTCGCACAGATCCTGTCTCATCTGCCCCGACACACGTTTCGAAAATTCGTCGATCGGTACCGGGGGCTCTATCGGGTTCGCAGCTTCTCCTGCTGGGATCAGTTCATCGCGATGGCGTTCGCCCAGTTGACCGGGCGAGACAGCCTGCGCAACATCGAATCGTGTCTCTCCTCCCATCGGGAGAAACTGTACCACGTCGGAATGCGGGGAAAGATCTCCCGATCCACCTTGGCCGACGCGAACGAGACGAGAGACTTCCGGATCTATCAGGACCTCGGGTATGCATTGATCCAGACCGCCCGCAAGATGTACCAAGGCGAGGAACTGGAGATCGAACTGGGGCACTCTCTCTTCGCCCTCGACTCCACGACGATCGACCTGTGCCTCTCGATGTTCCCGTGGGCAACCTTCCGGAAGACGAAGGCCGCCATCAAGATGCACACGCTCCTCGATCTGAAGGGCTCCATCCCTACGTTTATCAGCGTAACCCCGGCCGCAGTGCACGACGTCAACCTCCTCGACGTTGTGCCGGTGGAGAAGGATTCCGTCGTCACGATGGATCGCGGGTACACCGACTTCGCGCGTCTCTATGCGATTCATCTCCTGCCGGCGTTCTTCGTCGTCCGCGCGAAGAGCAATCTGCGGTTCCATCGTCTCTCGTCGATTCGATCCGAACGCACTCGGGGAGTGCGAGGAGATCAGGTCATCTCCCTGGTCGGTTACAAGTCCAGAACCGGTTATCCGGAGTCGTTGCGGCAGAATCGCCTATGTCGATGCCGAGAAGAAGAAACGTCTCGTGTTCCTGACGAACCTCTTCAATGTTCCACCGCAGATGATCGCGGACGCGTATCGGAAGCGGTGGCAGGTCGAACTGTTCGGCTCTTCCGGGTTTGTAGTGGGTGAACTCCTCGGCCGCCCGACCGATATGGGAGCCGAAACGTTGCGATGGTCGGGAGCAGCCGATGAGTCATGGAGCGTCGGGAAAAGCCGGTGAATAATGAAATGCTCGGAATATCGGGTGGTTACCATGTTGCCACCGGCTTGGTCACCCGCAGCCTCCCTTATCAGCCGCTCTGCTCATTCGGCTGCCACGCTTGCTCGCCTGGAGCGGCCATGCTCTCGTCACCCACTACAAACCCGGAAGAGCCAACTGTTCTTCAAATGGATCAAGCAACATCTGCGGATCAAGGCGTTCTACGGTACCTCGGCCAATGCCGTGAAGACGCAGATCTGGATCGCCGTGATCGTTTACCTGCTCGTGGCGATCGTGAAGAAACGTCTTCATCTGCCGGGGAGCCTCCACACGCTTTTGCAGATCATGGAAGTGAACCTGTTCGAAAAAACCGATATCATTCAAGTGGTTGAAAAAGCGATGCGCCAAGAGACAATGCCTGAACCCGGCAACCAGTTGAATTTATTCAGTTCTTAACCGGACAGCAGTGTTTTGAAGGAGTAAATC
>JAJZRM010000335.1 GCA_021802685.1 Deltaproteobacteria bacterium
GGGGTTCATATATTGGGCGGGTGGTATGTCCCGAGCCTCGCGGAAGAAGGCGTGGATTATTTCCGCACCACGGTTGCCGCCAAGGGGGCAACCAATATCACGCTTGATAATGTCACGGGCGCAACGGCGGGTATGAAGATCCTGCTTCAGCGGAGCGGGGAAAAATACGGTCAATGGGAGAACGATTGGGTTGCCCCGATGGACTTTATAGGAACAGTGACGGGCGACAACGTGACCTTGACCTATACCGACATCCCTTCGTCCTCCATCACTGTTGGGGACAATGTGTACTTCGGGAATTTCCCTGTCGCATTCCAGATTAGGAACGGGTCAATCAAGGGCACACATATAGAAACATCCCAAGGATTATATCCTGCCTTAATAAATGGTTGCTACGGACTCCTTTGGACAGGACCGTCACCGCAATACAATAGATCGACCGTGGTGTTTGAGAATAACCTGGTGGGCATGACTACCGGAGCGTCCGCAACGAGTCTCGATATGATGCTTCCGACCTTTTATAATTCGACAGGAACAAACTCCCTCGGTGTTAGGTTGGTCGTCAGAAACAATACAATGATGGTTCCGTACGCAAAATTGCATATAGACGGTGAGTCTGTATTTGAAAACAACACCTGGTCGTCGGAGCCTTTCCTGACCTCGTATAATGCGAGGCCACCGTTGTCCCTAAAGATCAACGATTCGTTTGCGTGGTATTGGGGAGCGGACGCCGCAACCGCCGCTCCTATTACCTCCTACGGAAATCTTCTGGACTTCCGTGGGTCGTTCACTATTCTTCAGCCGCATTCATGGTACGGGCGGCAGTCCGTGCAGGAACCGACACACATGTATGAAGGGGAATTTATAACTGCCACAGGCACGGAGTTCCCCAATCATATCGGATGGAAAGAGAGGACGTCCGGCGCGACATTCGCCGCCGACATCGGGATCAAAAGCACGATCGTTCTCACGACTCAGGGGTCGATGACGTCTGGAACAAATAAATTTGTTTCCACCAACCTGACTGCGGCAGACACGGGGCTGCGGCCCCGCATGAAAATCGTGATCCCCGGAGCCGGACCGGCAGCGGCGGATCTGACAACGACCGTCATGCACGTCAACGCAAAAAACAGCACCGTCTACACGTACCACAATGCGTCAACCACCGTCTCTGGTGTGACCCTTAAGTCCGTGGCCCCGGACGTGAAAAAGTACGGCAGACAGGCCGAGTTCGGAACAGCGGCCCCGGCCACCGGGACGTGGGCGCAGGGAGACATTTCGTGGAAGACCAACGTGTCCACCACGGACAATGTTGTGGGTTGGATCTGCACGGTCGCCGGCACTCCGGGGACGTGGAAACAGATGGTGATCCCGCTGCAGTAACGGCTATGCATTGAACAGCGCGACGGCCCTTCGGGGCCGTTTTCTTTTGGAGGAGAAATGGAACTTCACTCCCTGATCATCGCCGCAGCGGACGCCGCCGCCGCCCCGCGGGACATCGTCCTGGCGATCTGCGAGCAGGAGAGCTCCTTCGACCCGTGGGCGTGGAACCCGGAGCCGCGGTACCGGTACCTGTGGGACGTAAGCCTCCAGCGGCCCTTCCGGAAGCTCACGCCGGCAGAGGACGCCTCCGAGATCCCGCCGGCGGATTTCCGGGCCTACAAGGGTGTCCCAGCGGACGCGGAGTGGTGGGGGCAGCAGGCGTCGTGGGGGCTCATGCAGGTCATGGGCGCCGTGGCCCGGGAGCACGGCTTCATGGGCCGGTTCCTGTCGCAGCTCTGCGATCCGCCGGAGGGGCTGCGGTACGGGTGCCTGACGCTGGCGCACTACCTCAAGCGGTTCAAGGAGCCGTTCCCCGCCCTCGAGGCGTACAACGGGGGCCCGGGCGCGGTCGGCCGCAACGCGAAGTATGCCGGCGAGGTCCTCGCCCGGCTCGAACACTTCCGCGCCTGAGCGGATTTCCCCCGGCCCGCCGCCGCGCGTAGGCCGCCGTTGCGGAAAGCCGAGGGGACCCGCCCCCGAGTACCGGACCCGGGGGTTTTGAATTCCATCGTCGATCCTGGGCCAACGTCGGGCGAAATTTTCTCGTTCAATGAACGAGAATCCACGCAACCAACCGATTTCACGAACGAAAGGAGAAAGAACCGATGCGAAAAAGGGCAACCTGGGGGATCATGGCGGTCCTCGCGGTGCTGGTGCTGGCCGGGTGCGCGACGATGGGGCCGACTTCCCCGGCCACGCAGACCCCGCAGGAGCGCGCGAAGGCGCAGTCGCTCTACTTCATGGGGTGGTACAAGGCGCAGTTCGAGGACGCCGCATCGATGGGGGCCCTCGCCCAGGCTGGAAAGCTCTCCCCGGGGCAGGTCGAGGTGTACCGGGTGAAGCGGAAGCTCCTGATCAAGGCCAAGCCCCTGATCGAGGCGTACGACACGATCGTCGCCGGCGGCGGGATCCCGACCGCGGACCGGGAGCAGGAGATCCTGAACCTCATCAACGAGCTCGCCGCGGCGGGCGGAAAGGCAGGGGTCTGACATGGGTCCCGAACTGATCGTTCCGTTGGCCGCAGAAATCCTCAAGTTCGTCGTCGTCGAGCAGCGGATGCGAAAGCTGGCCGCCGACGCCGGCGCCAGCCCCGAGCAGCTCGAGGCGGCGCTTTCGAAGGTCCGGGCCGAGTTCCAGGCGCTCGATCCGACCAAGCTGCCGGAGGTGTGACATGGGAAACAAGAACGTCGTGGGGGCGGTCCTGGCGCTCCTGGCCCTGGCCGGGCTTCTGCTTTTCGCAGCGGCCCTCCTGTTCCTGAAGATCCCGGAGGACAACCAGCAGCTCGTCAATATCGCCCTCATGGCGATCGTGGGGAACGTGGGGACCGCCTTCGGCTTCTTCCTCGGAGCATCGGTCAGCGGCACGAAGGCAGCTCCCGCGCCGCCCTCCCCAGGCACGGCCCCGGCTCCCGAGCCGCCAAGTGCGCCCGCCGTGTCCGGATCGTAGCTGCCCGGTCGTAGATTGCGCTGTGCCCCCGGGGGCGGAGGAACGATGCGCCGCCCTCGGGGATTTCTATTCATACCGCCGGAGGAAACCAATGAGCCCGCCGCCTGAAGGACAGAGCGCAGTCGAAGTGGTTCGGAACGTGAGCAACAGCCAGATTGCCCAGGCGATCGGATGGGTCGTGGCAACCCTCTCCAGCATAGTCGTGGCGCTGCTCGGCTACATTGGCGTTCGAGAAAGCCGGAAGGTTTCCGCGCTGTTCGCCTGGAAGGACGACACGGTGGATCCGTTCATGCGCGACGTTCCGAAGATCTACGCGACGAAGGCGGAGTGCGTCGAGTGCCGGGAGACGATTCACCGGTACATCACGGTCCCGAACCAGGAGGCGCACAGGGAAATGAAGGAGCACCTCTGCTCGATCGACGAGAAGATCGACAAGCTGCTCGAGCGCGAGTGAACCTGTCAGAGATCTGTCAGATTTTCCCTGCCAAAATGGTTCCGTCCGGTCGCATCCGGTCGCGTATGGTCCGGATCGGCGTTTCACGTGGAACGTTCGGAATGTGCGTAAGTTATCGGATTTACGATGGAGCCGGCGGTCGGGATTGAACCGACGACCTGCTGATTACGAAGAGGCAGTCCCCTTTCCTTTTCCGCTTTCCTTCCCGATAGATGCGATGGCCTTCCTGCCCGCTGTCAGACTT
>JAJZRM010000336.1 GCA_021802685.1 Deltaproteobacteria bacterium
TTCCGATCTCCTTCGTGCATGGTCTCGATGCAGTCCGCGATGAGGTCCCGCGACATCAGGGAGTACTTCATCCCCTCCATCCCCATCGTCTCCCCGTCGCTGATGACGGGCGTGCCGAAAAGGAACGGCTTGCCCCCGGCGGCGGCGATCTCCCGGAACAGGATGTCGCCCAGTTTCCGGATATGGTCGTTGCAAGGGGTCGCGTTCGTGAAGGGACACGCCACCGTGACGATGGGCAGGGAAAAATCCGAATCCGAAAATCCGACGGCTCGAAGCATGGCGCGGGAAGCCGCCCGCTTGGCCCAATCCGCGCCCCCCGGAGTGCCGGTGAGCAGGTTGCTGCGATGCTTCAACTGGCGATGTGTCATTGTCCGCCCCTTGGTTTCGTGTTTCCCGTTTAGATCCAAAGAATCTTCCGCCCGATTCCTGTTCCAAGAGGACGCGGAAGGGGTACATTGGAGTTGATCCCCCACTTCCCTTAAGGAGGCCGGGATCCGTGGATCGCCGCAGGAGATGGAACATCGCTTTGCGGGTCGCTCTCGCGGCCCTTGCCCTCACTTCCATCGCGGCTCTTTACCGCTCGCGGGTCGAGGCTCCTCCGGAAACGGTTCCTATGCATCGGAGCCGTATAACGGATATCGGAATGGTCGATCTCGGCACCCTCGGAGGATCGATGAGCGCCGCCTTCGACATCAACGACAGCGGCCTGGTCGTCGGATACTCGCATACCGAGGGGGACCGGACCTTTCACGCGGCGATTTTCCGGAACGGGGCGGTGATCGATCTCGGCACCCTCGGAGGGACGATGAGCCGCGCCTGGGCGGTCAACAACGCGGGCCAGGTGGTCGGGGAATCCGAACTCGCGGGGAACGCGGCATGGCACGCATTTCTCTACACAGGCGGCCGGATGGTGGACCTTGGGACCCTCGGCGGTACGTCGAGTTCGGCGAGGGACATCAACGATCTCGGGCACGTCGTCGGGGAATCCCAGGGTCCGGGGGACACCGGTACGCGCGCTTTCCTCTTCGCCGACGGGATGATGACGGACCTCGGCACGCTGGGCGGTTCGATGAGCACGGCCTGCGGCATCAACAACCGGGGGGAGATCGTCGGATACTCCATGATCGCGGCCGACCGGTCCTTCCACGCCTTCCTGTATCGTCACGGCGCAATGATCGACCTGGGGACCCTGGGGGGAACGATGAGTGCGGCATACCGGATCAACGAACGCGGGACGGTGATCGGCGAATCGCACATTTCGAGCGATGCCGCCATCCATGCCTTCCTGTACGCCGACGGCGCAATGCGGGACCTGAAGACGCTCGGCGGAAGCACCAGCGCCGCAGGGGACGTCAACGCCGAAGGGACGGTGGTCGGCGGCTCCTGCCTCCGCGACGATTCCTCGAGCCACGCCTTTCTTTACGGCGAGAGGGAGGGCATGGTCGACCTCGGATCCGTGAGGGGAACCGTCAGCAGGGCCTACGGCATCAACCGCGCGGAGCAGGTGGTCGGCATTTCGAGGACGATGCGTCCGTCCGGGGAGGAAGGTCCCAGCCGGGCATTCCTCTGGTCCTCCCGGTACAAATAAAACGGCCGGGAAGAGGAAGCCCCCCTCCCGGCCGCGACGAGCGAAAAATGAATTTCCTGTCTAGCCTATAGCGGAATCAGGCCTTTCCGACGTTGGATGCCTGCGGCCCCTTGGGCCCCTGCGTGATCTCGAACTGGACCTTGTCGCCTTCCGCGAGGCTCTTGAAGCCCTCCGCCCGGATCGCGCTGAAGTGAACGAACACATCAGGCCCCCCGTTGTCCTGGCTGATGAATCCGAATCCCTTCGCGTCGTTGAACCACTTCACGGTACCGTTTTCCAAAAAAGCCTCCAAAAAATGTTCTTGCTCAACCCAGGCGGGAAGGCCCAAATCGACCAGAAGTTTCATACTACCACATTATTCGATCCGCGCCGGAAGAATCACGCCGGGAAATCGGTCGCGCTCGAGCCGCCGGTCGGCCGGGGCAGGATATCCGCGTAGCTGACGGTGCGGTTGCGCCCGCTGTTCTTGGCCGCGTACATCGCAAGGTCCGCGAAATGGACCAAGTCCTCGACGGTGTCCCCATCCCGGTACTCCGAGATCCCGATCGATATGGTCATCGTCACCGGTTTCCCCCCGGGCAGGGGGCGGAACTCCACCTCGGAATACCGGACCCGGAACCGCTCCGCGGCAACCATCGCCCCTTCGGCGCCGGTGTCCGTCATCAGGACGACGAACTCCTCTCCTCCCAGCCGGAAGCAGGAGTTCATCGATCGGAAACCGTTCCGCATCACTTCCCCGATCTTTACGAGAACCTGGTCTCCCGCGGTGTGGCCGTAGGTGTCGTTGTACCTCTTGAAGTTGTCGATGTCGATGAGAAGAAGGGAGAGGGCGGCCTTGGTCCGTTTCGAACGTTCCAGCTCCTTCCGGGCGAGGGAGTAGAAATGCCGCCGGTTATGCAGCTGGGTCAGCGTGTCCGTGATCGAGAGAAGCCGCAGCTCCTCTTCCGCGGCCTTTTGCGCGGAGATGTCCCGGATGATGGCGGTGACGATCTTTTTCTCGCCTAGTTGCCTCTCCGACATCGATATCTGGACAGGGATCTCCCTCCCGGTTTTCGACAGGAGGATCAGCTCCGCGGTTTTCCTCGCGGATGGCGTGCCCCCCGAGGTCGCGTAACGCTCGATCTGCCCCCAGCCTTCACCGTATTTCGAGGGAATCAGATGTTTGAAGTTTCTTCCGGTCAGTTCCCCTTTGCCGTATTCCAGCAGGTCCTCGGCCGCGCGGTTCGCCACCACGATGTTGTAATTCCCTTCGAAGCTGAAGATGGCGTCGCTGGCCGTCTCCACGATGTTGCGGAACCGGTTCTGGGACTCGATGAACTCCCGCTCGGCCGCCTTGCGCGCCGAGATGTCGGAGAAAAACCCGACGATCCCGATTTCCGCTCCGCCCTTGGCGAGGATCGCGCAGGACAAGCTGATGGGAAATATCCGGCCGGCCTTGTGGAGAAGTTCCGTTTCGAATCCGACCAGCCGCCCCCGGCCTCCGTAATCCTCCGAGTAGAGGAACTCCTTGGCCTCCCGCGCGCCCCCCTTCGGGTAAAGAGAGGAGACGTTGATCTTTCCGATGACCTCTTCCCGCGTATATCCGAGCAGACGTTCCGCGCTGGGATTGAAGAGGATGACATTCCCCGCGAGGTCGTTCCCGATGACGCCCTCGGGGCAGATATTCACAAGTTCCTCGAAAAAATTTGAAGTTATCTCCAAAGGCCGGTACCCCTGCCGAATCGAATCCGGTTTCCGGATTATATTGCATTGGATTCCTTCATGCATGTGTGGATTTCCCGTCCGATCCTCCGAAAAAGCAGCCCCGCCATGACGTAGAGGACCGCGCCGATCGCAACCGTCCAGCGGAAGCCCAGCCACAGGGCGCCGATCGACGCGAGCGACGCCCCGGCCACGGAAAAGAAGCCGTTCACGGCCCACGCGAAGGGGATCGCCGAACCTCCCGCGGCGGCGAGGCGTGAGACCGCCGCGGGGAACGGCATCCCCATCAGGAACGCCGCCGGCGCGAGGGCCGCGACGAACGCGGCCGTCCGTATCCCCCACCCCCGCGGAAGCATCTGATTTCGCGCAAT
>JAJZRM010000337.1 GCA_021802685.1 Deltaproteobacteria bacterium
GGTGTACGCCCACCTGTTCCTGGTGCTTCGGGAACGCCTCGGCGAGGCGGCGTCGGTCGAACTCATGAGCGAGGCCATCTACAACTTCGGCAGGGAGAAGTCGCGCCGCAACTACTCGGAAAGGGCGCAAGGGGGCGACCTCGAACAGGCGGCGCGGGAGTTCGCGTCGCCGGACCCCGTGAAGCAGCACCAGTTCGCGCCGCGGATCGTATCCCTTTCCCCGGGGGAAGCGGTGATCGCCATGTCCGGGTGCCCGCTGGTGGACGAGTGGCGGGCCATGGGACTGCCGGACAAGGATGTGGAGACCCTGTGCAAGGTCGCCCACGCGGTGGACTTCGGGACGTGGGAAGGCGCGCTGCGATGCAAGCTGTCCTTCGAAGGGACCCGCGGAGAAGGAAGGGACGAATGCGTCCTCCGCATCGGGAAGGCGCGGGCGGATGACTGAGGCGGGAAGGAAGATCAAGCCCAGGGACATCCAGTTTCTCCTCTTCTGCGCCGCGGTGATCGGCGTGCTCGTGGTCCTCTCCCTGACGGGAAAGGAGCGGTTCATCGGCCGGACTCCGGCGCACCTGGGCGTCGTCGGGATCGAGGACACGGCCCGGGCCGACGCGATGTGCCTCTCCTGCCACGGCGATAGCCCGTCCCCCGAAGCGCGGGCCGCGCAGGCGCCCCCGATGCCCGAAAACCATCCCCTGCGCAAGAAGAACTGCAGGCAGTGCCACCGGCTGGAGCGGAAAAAATCGTGAAGAGGAAGGCCCCTCCCCTGGGAGCGCACGTATCCGTTGCGGGAGGGGTCCACACGGCCCCGGAACGCGGGAAGCGGATCGGCGCCGAAGTGATCCAGATCTTCTCGAAGCACAACACCCGCTGGATGGGGAAGGCGCTCGGGGAGGACGACGCCCGGGCGTTTCGGGAAGAGAGCGCGCGCACCGGCGTTCGGACGGTGGCGATCCATTGCGCCTACCTCATCAACCTGGCTTCCTCGAAAGAGACGGTCCGCACGCGGTCGCTCTACGCGCTGGAGGACGAGGCGTCCCGGGCCTCGATGCTCGGCGTTCCCTTCCTGGTGATGCACCCCGGCTCCTGCGGCGACGACCCGGCGCCGGAGGGGATCTCGCGCATCGCCTCCGGCCTCCGGTCCTTCGGCCGGTTCCCGAAAGGGGTGACGCTCCTGCTGGAAAACACCGCGGGGCAGGGAAACTCCATCGGCCGCTCGATGGGCCAGGTGCGGGAACTGCTGGACGCCGCGGGCGCCCCCCCCGACGTGGCCGTGTGTTTGGACAGCGCCCACCTGTTCGAGTCCGGGTACGACATCGGGGGGGAAGCCGGCTGGAACTCCCTGCTCGCGGAGATGGCGTCGTCCGGCATACTGCCGCTCGTCAGGATGTGGCACCTGAACGATTCGAAGACTCCCCTGGGAAGTTGCGTGGACCGGCACGAACACATCGGCGAAGGGAAGATCCCCCTTTCGGCTTTTCACCGCATCCTGACCCGGAAGGAATTCTCGGCCCTGCCGATGGTCGTGGAAACCCCCAAGGACGGGGAGGACGAGTTCGAGATGGACATCCGGAACCTGGCGGCGCTCAGGAAACTCGCGGCCGGGCCGCCGGAAGGAAGCTGAAGGGGCGGGATGGACTTCGAGTCGATCAAGGAACTGGCGAAGCATCACAAGCAGATGTTCGGGCGGATCGTGAAGTGCGAGATGTACAAGTTGGAAGACGGCCGCGCGCTCGCCGTCGCGCGGCTGCACGACGACTACCATGACATGAACCTGGGGATTCTCCTCTCCGGCACGTACCGCATCGAGGAGATCGCGGGGAAGATGGACCGGATCCCGTATCCCTGCTGCGAAACGAAACCGCTGGAGATGCTCTCGAAACTGAAAGGGATCGGGGTGCTGGAGCGCGGGGGGATGCGGCAGGTGAGGGACCGGATTCCCCGGAACATGGCGTGCACCCACATCTACGAGATGATCGAATCCGCTTTCCGGGCCGTCTTCGTCGGCTCCTACAGCATTCTCCAACAGGGATGGGAAGAGGTGCTCGACCTCGATTTCGAGGAACACCGGCAGCTGGGGATCCAGTCGCCCGTGCTGGCCGAGACCTGCTACGCCTTCCACCGGGAGTCGGCCGACCCGGAGGCGCTCGGCCGGGCGCGGCGGAAGATCGAGGAGGCCCACCGGAAGAAGGCCGCGATCGAGGCGGTCAAGCGGGGGGGAGGAGATCCATGAGCCCTGAAAAGAGGCTACGGCGGCTGGCGGAGGTGCTGGTCCGTCATTCCGTGAAGGCGAAGAAGGGGGAGATCGTCCGCGTTTCCACCTCCGAGCTCGGTCGCCCCCTGGCGCTGGCGGTCTACCGTGAGGTGCTGCGGGCGGGCGCGCACCCGTTGCTGTCGGCGGGGTTCGAGGAGGCGAACGGGATCTTCTACGAGGAGGCGTCGGCGGAGCAGATCGCCCACCTTCCCCCGACGAGGATGTACGAGGCGAAGACGATCGACGCCGACATCATGATCGTTGCGCCGGGAAACACCCGGGCCCTCTCCCACATTCCGCCGCGAAGGATCGCGGACCGGCGGAAGGCGGTCAAGCCGGTTTCCGAGGTCCTGCTGCGGCGCGTCCGGTGGGTGCTCACCAATTTCCCGACGGAGGCGCTGGCGCAGGAAACCGACCGGTCCCTCGGGGAGTACGAAAAACTGTACTACGCCGCCGTGGAGCAGGACTGGGCGGGGATGGCCCGCATGTTCGCGCGGGCGAAAAAGATCCTCGAGAAGTCCGAGCGGGTGCGGATCGTCGGAAAGGAAACGGACCTCGCGTTCTCGATCAAGGGGCGCACCGCCATCCCGTGCGCCGGCGAATTCAACATGCCCGACGGCGAGATCTTCACGGCGCCGGTGGAATCCTCCACGGAGGGGAAGATCCACTTCGAGTTTCCCGCCATCGCCGGCGGCCGCGAGGTCGGAGGGATCCGTCTCGTGTTCCGCAAGGGGCGCGTCGTCTCGGCCACGGCGGAAAAGAACGAGGCGTACCTGAAGGAGATGCTCGCCGCCGACCGGGGCGCTTCCGTCCTGGGCGAATTCGGCATCGGGGCGAACGCGGGGGTGACCGCCTTCACGCGGGACATCCTTCTGGACGAGAAGATGGGGGGCACCATCCACCTGGCGGTCGGCCGGTCGTATCCCGAATCGGGCGGGAAGAACGATTCGGCGGTCCACTGGGACATGATCAAGGATCTCCGGACGCAGGGGGAGATGTACCTCGACGGCAAGCCCGTGCTGCGGGCCGGGGTGCTGTTCGGGAAGACCCCGAAGGGGATGAACAAGCGGTCGATATGACCGGGGACCTCCGCCTTCACCGGGGACCGTTCCCGAAAGCCGGGGAAACCGTTCCGCCGGCGGGACGCATCTTAACGAGCGGGTCGATATCTCGGCGGCAGGGGATGGAGAGGCCTCGAATGATGAAAAGCCTGATGCGAACCTCGGACAACGTGACGGACCTGGTCCTGCGGCTGGCGCTGGCCGTCGTCTTCTTTCCCCACGGCGCGCAGAAGGCGCTGGGATGGTTCGGGGGAAGGGGGATCGGCCCGACCCTCGATTTCTTCACCGGGAAAATGGGCATCCCGACGGTGCTCGCGCTGCTGGTGATCGCGGCGGAATTCCTCG
>JAJZRM010000009.1 GCA_021802685.1 Deltaproteobacteria bacterium
GGGAATCATAGTTCGAGAAACCGGGAATCGATGGACATCCTGCTCCTGCGGCCCCACCCGGGCGGCGAACAATTCGGCCTCGGTCCGTTCTTCCGCGTGGAACCGCTCGGCCTCGAATACGTCGGGGCGGCGCTCCGCGCGCGGGGCCACCGGACGACGATCGCGGACCTCCGGTTCCGTCCCGGCGCAGCCGCCTGGGTGCGGCGCACCCGCCCGCGGCTGGTCGGCATCTCCTGCGCGCATGCCCTGGAATTCGACAGGGTCCGCGAGACCGCCGCGGAGGTCCGTCGGGTTTCCCCCGATGCCTTCATCCTGGCCGGAGGGCACGCCGCGGCGGCGCATCCCGGCCCCTTGAAGTGCGACGAGATCGACGCGATCTGCCTCGACGACGGCGAGGAGCCGGCGGCGGCCGTCGCGGACGCGCTGGAGGGCAAGCGGGAAATCGCGGAGATCCCCGGCCTCCTTCTCCGGACGGGGGAAGGGTGGGTCCCCTCCCCGCCCGTCTCCGAAAGGGTTTCCCTCGACCGCGTCGGCCTCCCCGCCCGCGACCTCGTGGAGCGCCATCGGAAGGGATACTACTGCCTGCTCTTCAAGCCGGTCTGGCTGATCGAGACCACGAGAGGGTGCCCCTACCGGTGCAGCTTCTGCTCGGTCTGGCAACTGTACGACCGAACGTTCCGCGAACGCTCGATCGAAAACGTGGCGGAGGATTTCCTCTCCACGGGCCCTTCCGTCTTCGTGGCCGACGACCTGTTCTGGCATCCGCCGGAGCGCAGCATCGAGATGGCGAAGGCGCTTCGGCGGCGCGGCGTCTTCAAGCGCTGGATCCTCGTCCAGACGCGCACGGACATCATCCGCCGGGACCCCGCCGTGCTGGAGGCATGGCGGCCCCTCGCCCGCGATTTCGACATCTTCCTCGGCCTTGAGGCCGCGTCCGACGACGGGTTGACCCGGTTGGACAAGGACTCGGGGATCGGCGAGAGCGTCGAGGCCGTGCGGATCGCGCGCTCCATGCGGTACGGGGTGAACGGGAACTTCCTGGTCGACCCCGACTGGACCGAGCGGGATTTCCTGGAGCTCTGGGATTTTGTCGCCATGCACGGCCTCCAGCGGGCCGGGTACACGATCCTCACGCCGTTGCCCGGAACCGAGCTGTTCCGGAAGCTCACGCCGCGTCTCCGGAGAAACTCCTGGGACCGGTACGACATGCACCACGTCCTCTGGGAACCGCGCCTCGGGATCGACAGGTTCTTCGAGCTCTACGCCGAGACCTGGCGCCGATCCATCCTGAACACGTCCGGAGAAAAATCGTGGGGGGACTGGATGCGGCAGGTGCGCTTGGCCCAGATCCCCTACCTCACCCGCGTCCTGCTCCGGACGCAGAAGATCATGGACGCCGGGGCCTATATCAAGGATCACCGGCCGTCGGGCTAGCCTCACCCGAACATCACCCGGCGCAGTTCCCGGTCGTACACCGCGGCGAGGAGGGACGATACGCGTCCCAGGACGGGCCACGGATCCTTCGATGAAAGAAGGTCGTCCGGAATGGAGAAGTCGAGCAGTCCGGGCTTCATCCGGAACCGGGCCGGGCTCTTCACGAAATGCATGAGCTCCCCGTGAAGCAACGATCGGGTGCGGATCCCGACGCGATACTCCCCCGGCGTCTCCACATCGCCGTCCATCGCCATCCTGAACAGGAGGAAGGGGAAATCCACCCCGCTCACGATCGCGAGATGAAGCGAGCCCCAGAACCTGGGGTTCACCTCCAATAGCTTCGGCCGGCCATCGCGGGGATCCACCTTGAACTCCGCCATCGCGACGCCCACCCACCCCAACCCGGACAACAGCGCTTCCGCGGTCCGGCGCAACCCGTCGTCCCGGATGCTTTCCCGGAGGGTGCCGGGCCCGCCGGTCGCCGGATACTCCCGCAACCGGCGATAGGCGAACGACGCCCTCGGGACGGAGGAGTAGTTCATCAACACACCCACCCCGAGGGCATCCCCGCCCTTCGGCAGAAGCTCCTGCACGATCGGTCCCGGAAAGCCGTCGTGGACCCGGCGGTACGTCGCCGGGAACTCTCCGGGCGTCGATGCGACGGCGATCCCCCTTCCGCCGGAGGAGAACCTGGGTTTCACGAGGACGGGATAGGGAAGGTCCTTCGCCATCGAAGCCGCCTCTTCCGGCCCCGGCGGGAAGAACGTGGCCGGCGTCTCGATGCCGCGCCCGGCCGCGAACTTCATCAACTCCCCTTTGTCGTTTACCCGGACCGCGAGGTCCGCGCCCGCGAAGGGGAACCGCGCGTACCGTTCCACCAGGCCGCGGTGACGGGCGAGGAGCGTCTGGGTGGAAAATTCCATCGGGAGGACCGCGTCGTATTTTCCGGCGCGCAGCTCCTCTTCCAAGGCGCGAAGGAACGGGCCGGGATCCGGAAACGGGGAAGGGTGGAGGAAACGGCGGGAGCAGTACCGGGAAACCATCGCCGGAGCGAGACGCGTCCTTTCGCCGACCCCGACGAAGAACCCCCGCTCCCCGAACGACCGGACGGCCGCCACCGTCTTGTTCCAAAGGCCGTCGAGGACCAGGACCCGGAAACGATCAGGCGTTCGCAATCCCGTCTTCCACCCGTTTCCGGTAGGTGGGACCGGCATTGTAGGTGCAGAAGGGGTAGATTCTCCCGTCCGGGCCCGCGTAGTGCACCCCGCAACGCGACACCCTTTCCAGGTCGAAATTGTATGCATCCATGAAATGCATGGCGAGGACATAAAACGTCTTGTACGTGTGGCCCTTGTGCTTTTCCTCCCAGGAATACCTCTTGTCGGCGAACCCGTCGAGCGTCTTGAGGAACCTGTAGAACGTCAGCCCCTCGGGGGCCGATCCGCCGTCGAAGAACCGGTGGAACGCCTGCAGGGCCTTGATCCTGGACAACGTCTTCGCCTTCACGCGTCCCGCGGCGATGGAGAGGCGATCCACCTCCCTCAGGAGCCCGAGCAGGTCGAGGAACCGGGTCACCGGCACCGCGTTTCTCCGTTGATCGACAAATAACAGCGACATCAGGCCGCAGTGGGGATGGCAGGCCTGGTTGACCGGCTCCGTTCCGGAAAGGGCCCCGGCGAACCGGACAAGCGGCGCGGCCGAGTTCAGCGGGAACCAGTCATCGACGGGATGGGTGGCCCCCGTCTGCAGGCTGAACTCCCTGGCGAGATCGGAAAGGGTGAACCGGTTCTTCAACCGATCCGCCTCTTCGGTCCGCCCGATGAAGCTGATCGGCTGGAACGAGATCCCGGAGACCAGATCGAGGTTCCCGAAGGCGAGGCGGTACAGGTCGCCGATCTGGTGGTCGTTCACTCCCCGGGCGATGGTCGGGACGAACACGACGCGCAGGCCCGCTCGTCGCGCCGATTCCAGGATGCCCAACTTGGTTTCCAGGAGCGCCTTCCCGCGGAACTTGACGAAGACGTCGTCGGTGACACCGTCCATCTGGAGATACAGGTAATGAAGACCGGCCTCGCGCGCCCTGCGGGCGAAATCCCCATCGGCGAACTTCAGCCCGTTGGTGGCGGCCTGGATGTGGGAAAAACCCATGTCCCGGGCGGATGAAACGATATCGAGGAAGCGGGGATGAAGGGTCGGTTCGCCCCCGGAAAACTGGACGGCGAACGCCGGGGCGGGACGCTGCGCCCGGAATCGACGCAGGATCTCCACGGCCTGTTCGAAGGTGAGTTCGTAGGGGGCGCGGTTGGCGTTCGCGAAACAGACGCCGCACGACAGGTTGCACCGGGAGGTCAGGTCCACGTTGGCAAGGGAAGTGTGGCAGGTGTGGTACCCGCAGATCCCGCATCGTTCCGGGCAATCCGCTCCCGCCGCTTCCGCCGGGTTCGAGAATCCTCTGCCGTCCCCGAAATACCAATCCGCCATCCGACGGTACAGTTCCGCGTCGGAAAACACCACGTCGGAAAAGGCGCCGTGCCCCGGGCAGGTCTTCCGCATGACGACCCGCCCATCCTCCACCTCGATGAGCGCCGGGATGGTCGCGAGGCATTCCGGGCAGATGGACCGCGTGCGTTTCGGAAGGTCGAGGGACAACGGCTCCGCCGTCCGGCCGCTGAGCGTCGTTCCGGGGCTCCCGGGCTTCGTTCCAGGCAGGTTTCCGCCCATCAGGACTCTCCGAGGACTTTCCCGGGTGGGTCTTCCGGAAAACGCTCGAAATTATACCATTGGTCCGGATACCTGGTGATGATTTGTTCCAGGGACCGCGCCACGATCCGGGCGTACGGCGCATCGTCCCGGCCCTCCGCCATGAACGGCTTTTCGTAGATCCCGATATAGGAGCGTCCGGACCGGACGACGAATCCGGGAAGGATCATCGCCCCCGTCGCCCTGCTGAGCACGAACGGCCCGCGGGGGAGAAGGCGGGGCTTGCCGAATATGTCCACCTGCACCCCGTTCCCGTTCTCCCAGCGGTCCACCAGCATGGCCACCACCTCGCCTCTTCGCAGGGCGGCCATCATTTCCAGCGCGGCGAACGGCGTGCCGTCCAGGAGGATCGTCCGGATGTCGTATCGTTTCCTGTACGTCTCGCGGATATCGTTGATCTCGGGAGCGATGTCCGGCAGCCCCACGACGTTCAACGTCAACCCTTTGGACACGAAATACAGGCCCCCCAGCTCCCAGTTCCCGATATGCCCGGTTACGAGAAGGATCCCCCGGCCGGCCCGAAGCGCCGTGTCGATGTGTTCTCCGCCTTCCACCCCCGATATCTCCCCCTCGAGTTTCCCGGGGGACATGCCGCGATAGCGGCCGAAATCCACGAGGGAACGGGCATAGTTCCGGAAGATCCGTTTCGCGAGACCCTCGATTTCCCGGGGGGGGGATTCCGGGAACGCGCTCCGCAGGTTTTCCCTGACGTTTCGATCCCTCGCCTTGTAGCATATCCGGGACGCATCGCCCACGAAGTCCGCCAGGGAATACAGGATCGTCCGGGGAATCCGGTTCGCCATGGAAAAGCCGAGCCGGTAGAACCACGGGCTGGAAAGGACATGGCGAAAGGATTGTGCGGCTCCGTCGGACATGGTCAATAAATACCATGTCCTCATCGGTGATACCATTTCGGCATGGGATCTCCCCGGCATCGCCGTCTCCTCCCCTTCTTCCTGTCCATCGGGCTGCTCGGCGGCGTTTGGGGATGCGCCCAGAAGCTCCCGATCGACGAGGGGCGGCTGGTGATCGCGCTGCCGGGGACGCCGGTTTCCCTCGACCCGCGGCTGGCCACGGACGCGTACGGGGAGCAGGTCCTCCAGATGACGCACGCCTCCCTCGTGCGGCTGGACGCGGCCGGCGATCCCATGTCGGAGCTGGCCGAGACGTGGGAAACACCGGACCCGCAGACGTACGTGTTCCGCCTGCGGCCGGGCTTGCGGTTCCACGACGGACGGCCGCTCACGTCGGCCGACGTCCGGGACACCTTCGCCTGGATCCTCGACCCGGCACGCCGTTCGCCCCACCGGGCGATGTACCGGACCATCGCATCGATCGGGACGCCGGACGCGCGGACCGTCGTCTTCCGCCTGTCGGAGCCGTTCGCCCCTTTCCTCTCCACGATGGCGCGCGGGATCGTGCCCGCGGGAAGCCCGGCGGGAGGGTACACGCCGCCCGCGGGGGCGGGACCGTACCGCATCGACGACGTGTCGCCCGACGGCGAGGCGCGGCTTTCGGCCTTCGACGTCTACCACGGCGGACCTCCCGGGATCCGCGCGGTCACGGTGAAGTTCGTCCCCGACAGCAACGTCCGGTTCCTCGAACTGAAGATGGGGAGCGTCAACTTCGCGCTGAACGGGGTGGACCCCGACATGCTCCCTGCCGTGGAGGCGGCGGGACGCCTGGCCGTGGAGGAGGCTCCCGGGGGGAACGTCTCCTACCTCGGCTTCAACCTGCGCGACCGCGCCTTGTCCGACCCGCGGGTGCGCCGCGCGATCGCGCTGGCCATCGACCGCGACGCCATCGTCCGGACGATCTGGAAGGGGCACGCCGACGTCGCCGAATCGATCCTCCCGGCGGGTTCCTGGGCGCGCGACCCGGCGCTTCCCCCCGTGCGCCCGGACCTCGCCCGGGCGAGACGGCTTCTCGATGAGGCAGGGTACCCCGATCCGAGCGGCGACGGCGCCGGTTCCACCGTTCTTCCCGGTCCCCGCCCCCGCCTCCGGCTGACGTACAAGACGTCGCAGAACGAAGTGCGCCGCCGCGTCGCCACGGTGATCCAGGAGCAGCTGCGACAGATTGGAATTTCCGTTGAAATCCAATCGCTTGAATGGGGAACCTTCTTCTCCGACATCAAGAAAGGAAATTTCCAGTTGTACTCCCTTACGTGGGTGGGGATCTCCGATCCCGACATCTACCGCAACGCGTTCCATTCGCGAAGCGCTCCTCCCGACGGCGCCAACCGCGGCGGGTACTCGAACGCGCGGGTCGACCGTCTGACGGACGCCGCGCGGCGGGAGATGTCCCGGGAAAAACGGCGTGAAATGTACCTCGAAGTGCAGCGGGTCCTCGCGCGCGACCTCCCCGTCTTCCCCTTGTGGGCGGGCAGGAACCTCCTCGTCCGGGACCGGCGGCTCATAGGGTTCTCGCTCGCCCCGGACGAGAACTACGCCTCCGTGCGCGCCATGCGCGTCGCGCCGAAACCGTCCGTCGCGGCGGCGGGAGCCGCCCGTTGAACCGATATTTCCTGCGGCGGCTGCTGCACGCCGTCCCCGTGGCGTTCGGCGTGGTCACCGTGGTCTTCCTCCTCCTCCACATGATGCCGGGGGACCCGGTCGAGATCATGCTCGGCGAAAGCGCCGTGCCCGCGCTGAAAGAGGAGCTTCGCAAGGAGTTGCACCTCGACCGGCCGGTCCTCGTCCAGTATGTTGAATTCCTCGCCGGCCTGCCGCGCGGCGACCTGGGGGTGTCGTTCCGCAGCCACGAGCCCGTGGCGCGGGAGATCGCTCGGCGGTTCCCCGCCACCCTGCTGCTGGCCGCGACCTCCATCGCCGTGGCGATCCTGGTCGCCCTTCCGTTGGGGATGCTGGCGGCCACGCGCCGGGGGAAGGCGGCGGATTACCTGTCGGGAATCGCCGCGATGCTTTCCCTGTCGATCCCGAACTTCCTGCTGGGGCCGCTGCTGGTCCTCGCCTTCTCGGTTCAGATGGGGATCCTCCCCGTGTCCGGCTACGGGTCGGCGCGCCACCTGGTCCTGCCCGCCGCGACGTTGGGAACGGGGATGGCCGCCCTGTTGACGCGGATGGTCCGCGCCACCCTGCTCGAGGAACTGAGGAAGGAGTACGTCACGGCCGCCGAGGCGCGGGGGTTGTCGCGCCGGGCGGCGGTCGCGATGCACGCGCTGCGCAACGCCCTGGTGCCCGTGGCCACGGTGCTGG
Source organism: Deltaproteobacteria bacterium (assembly GCA_021802685.1). Lineage (GTDB taxonomy): Bacteria > Desulfobacterota > Deferrimicrobia > Deferrimicrobiales > Deferrimicrobiaceae > UBA2219. The sequence goes on from JAJZRM010000009.1 coordinate 7,413, forward strand.
GGCTGTCGTTCGGCGCGGTCCTGGCGGGGAGCGTCATCGCGGAGACGATCTTCGCCTGGCCGGGGATCGGTCGACTCCTGATCCAGGCGATCGACGCGCGGGATTATCCGCTGGTGCAAGGCTGCGTCCTCGTCATCGCCCTCTGCACGGTCGCGGTGAACCTGGCGACGGACCTCCTGTGCGCGCGCCTCGACCCGAGGATCCGGTATGAATGAGCTGCTGCGGCGCACCGCGAGGCATCGAGGGGCCGCCGCGGGACTCGCCGTGCTCGCCGTCATGGTCCTGGCCGCGGCGCTTGCCCCGGTCCTGGCGACGCACGATCCGTTCGTTCAATCGCTCGACGAGGGATTGACGGGTCCGACCGCGGCGCACTGGCTGGGGCAGGACAAGTTCGGACGGGACGTTTTCTCGCGCCTGCTCCACGGTGCGCGGCTGTCGCTTGCGGTGGGGATCGGCACGGTGTCCATATCGCTGGCGATCGGCCTGATCGCCGGGTCGCTGGCGGGGTTCCTCGGCGGCTGGGCCGACCGGGTCTTCACCTCGACGTGCGACGTGCTGCTGGCGTTTCCCGGCATCCTCCTCGCCATCGGGATCGCGGCGGTGCGCGGCCCTTCCTTCGGCAACGTCCTTTTCGCCCTTTCGGTCCTCGGCTGGGTGGGATACGCCCGGGTGATCCGCGCGCAGGTCCTGAAGGTGAAGGCGATGGAGTTCGTGGAGTCGGCCCGGGCCGTGGGAGCCCCCCCGTCGCGCATGCTGCTGACCCACATCCTCCCCAACGCCCTCTCCCCGATCCTGGTGGAGGCGACGTTCGGCGTCGCGAGGGCCATCGTCGCGGAAGCGGGGCTGTCGTTCCTTGGCCTGGGGGTCGCGGCGCCCGCGGCGTCCTGGGGATCGATGATCGGCGAGGGGCGGCATTTCCTCTTCGTGGCGCCGCACCTGGTCACGGCGCCGGGGGCGGCCATCCTGCTCACCGTGATGGCGTTCAACTTCGTGGGGGACGGGCTGCGGGATGCACTGGACGTGCGGGAGGACATGCGGTAACACACGTGGTACAGTTTCCACCATGATCGTCGGGAAGGAACACATCGCCTCGCCGCTGTGGGTGGGGTTCGAGGGGAAAACGGTCCCCGCCGAGCTGGCGCGGTGGCTTGCCCGGGGAGACGTCGGCGGGGTCGTCCTGTTCGCCCGCAACATCGACTCCCCCGCCCAGGTGCGCGCGCTTTGCCGCGGGATCCGCGCCGCCGCCGGGAAGGGGAACCCGCTTCCGCTGATCGCGGTCGACCAGGAGGGGGGGCGGGTGGAGCGCTTCCGGAACCCCCCGTACACGGAATTCCCGCCCGCCCGCGCTTGTTCCCTGTTCGGCCGCCACGGGGCGGAATTGGCGGGAACGCTGGGAGCGGCCGTCGGGGCGGAACTGCGGGCCGCCGGCGTGGACATCGATTTTGCCCCCGTCCTGGACGTGGACACGAACCCGCGCAACCCGGTGATCGGGAACCGGGCGTTTTCCGGCGACCCGGAAGTGGCGGCAAACCTCGGCGCGGCATTCGCTGCGGGCCTGATGTCGCGGGGAATCCTCCCCGTGGGGAAACATTTCCCCGGGCACGGGGACACCTCCGCCGACTCCCACAAGGAGCTTCCCGTCGTCCGGGCGGCAAGGAAGACCCTTCTCGAGCGGGAGCTGCTTCCGTTCCGCCGCGCGGTCCGCGCGGGGATCCAGGGGCTCATGACCGCCCACGTGGTGTACACGGCGCTCGACCGTTCCCTGCCTGCGACCCTTTCCGAAAAGATCCTGAAAGACCTGCTTCGGGGGAAGATGCGGTTTCGGGGAACGGTCTTTTCCGACGCACTCGAGATGAAGGCGATCTCCGGGCGTCGCGGGATGGGCGAAGCGGCGGTCCTGGCCGTCTCGGCGGGGTGCGACGTGGCGCTGGTTTGCCGCGGAGAGGAGCTCCAGGCGGAGGCGATCGATCGGATCGCCCGGGAGGCCCGGGACGACGCTACTTTCCGGCGGGCGCTGTCGGCGGCGGCCCGGCGGTCGGGACGGCTTCGGGCTTGGGCGGCGTCGAGGGAACGTTGTCGGCCGAACCCGGGGTCGGTGGGGTCGGTGCGGCATCGGACGCTTTCGGCGATTCTGCGGGAGCGGTGGACAGGTACCGGGAAAGCATCTCCGGACGGTAGATCCGGTAATATTGGAGAAGGTTGAAGAAGACCTTCCGCAGGTAGAAGCGCGTTTCCTGGTAACTGATCCGCTCGAGAAACGCCGCGGGGTCGCCGCCGGAGGCGTCCCACCACCGCTCCACCGCCTGCTCCCCGCCGTTGTATGCGGCCACGGCCCGGAAGTAGTCGCCGTGGAAGTTCTTCAACAACCGCGACAGGTACGCCGCCCCGAGCCGGACGTTCAACGCCGGACGGGTCAAGTGGATCCTTCGCGGCTTCGGCAGCTTCTCCTTCCGCGCGGTTTCGGCCGCCGTTCCCGGCATCAGCTGCATCAGCCCCACGGCGCCCGCCGAGGAGAGGATATCCGCCTGGAAGGAGGATTCCTGCCGGATGATCGCGTGGAGGACCAGCGGGTCGATCCCGGAGCGCGGACGGTCGCAGTCGGCGAGAAACTCCGGCGCAAGGGGGTACTGGATCCGGTCGATCAGGCCCGGACTCGCGGGATCCATGGGCAAGCTCGCCGTCTCCCGGATGGCCCCTTTCAGGTCGCCCGCCAGGTACCGGATCAGGCCCCCCGCGCCGCCGTCCGCCAGCCCGACCGCCTTCCGGGCCGCGGCACGGTCGACCCGCTGCGCTTCGAGCGCCGCATGGTTCACCGCCCCCAGGTGGGCCAGCCGGTCCGCCCGCCGGACCTTAACCGCGTCCTCCGGTTCCCAGGCCGCGCCGCGGATCTTCGCCCATAACCGCTCCCGCTCCCGCGCGCACGCGTTCGTCTCCCGGCTGGACGGGGCGTTGAGCATCCGGAACGGGTCCCCTCCACGCTCCTTCAGGGCGAGGAGCGCGTAGATGCCGCCGAAGGGATCGGCGGAGGTCTCCGCCAGGATCCGGTCGGCATCGCCGGCGAACCCGTTTCCGCGGAGCGCCCGCGCGCGCCAGAACCGGTGCCGTGCGGCTTCCACCGTGCCGAACCCGCCGTTCTCCCCCTCGCCGAAGGCGGCGGCCGCATCGCCGTACCGTTTCTGGAGATACAACCCGTAGGCGTATCGGAAGATCGACTCCTGGCGGATCCGGTCGTCCGCGGCCTGGCGAAGCCGCCCGAACGCCTCCGTCGCCCCGGCCACGTCCCCTTCGTCCACGGCGATCCACGCCGCGTAATATCGTGCCCGCTCCGCGGTCCCGGGGCGCGAGGTCCCCCCGGCGATCTCGAGGAACCGCTTCCTTGCGTCCTCCCTCTTCCCGGCCTTCCATTCGACGCGCGCCCGCAGGAACTGCACCTCCGACCGGAAGGCGGGCAACCCGTCCGCGAACCGTTCCTCGATGAGAGCGATCGCCGCGGCGGTTTCCCCCTGCTTTCGATGGAACTCCGCGTAGTCGAGCACCATGGCGTAATACTCGTCGGAAGGGGAGAACCGCTTCAACGCCTCCTTGTACACCGAGCGCGCCCGATCCGCGTCGCCGGCGCGGCCGGCGGCTTTCCCCAGCTTCGCGTAGAACGCCACCGGAAGATCGAAGGCGGCCAACCGCCCCTCCTTCCACCATTGCCACAGCCGTTCGTACGACATCGCCGCCGCCGACTGGGCGACGTACGCCGAGAAGTTCTCCAGGTGGAGCGCGGCCGATTCGGGCGTCGGCTCCCCTTCGGCGGCCAGCACGGCCGCGACGAACCCTTCCTCGGACTTCCTTCCGTTGCCGGCCACCTTCCCGCGCGAAACGGCGAAAGCCTCCCGTGCGGCGGGAAGATCGTTGTCGAGGGCCGCCGCGAAGGCGATCTCGTGCCGCAGGTACGGCACCAGGGGGGAGTGAGGAAAACCTTCCTCGAGCCGCAAGGCCGCTTCCGCCGCCTCCCGGCGTTTTCCTTCGCGCGCGGACGCCATCCCGGCGAAGTACACCACGTAGTCACCCAGGTCGTACTCCTCCGGCGGGATCTTCCCGAACGCGGCGCGCGCCTGCGCGTACCGCTCCTGTTCGAGATGGGACCACCCTTCGCGGAAGTCGGCGTCGTGCGGGGAGGAAACGGGCGAAACGGCGCCGGCGGCGCCCCGGAGGAACGGGGCGTCGAGGCACAGCGCGAGGAGAACGAGCAAGCAGGACGCGGCGGCGCGTTTCATCATGTTATTATCGGCGAGGTATCCTTCGGAACTCAAGGAGCGAAGACCGACGTGGACGTTTCCCTTTCGACCCATCTCTTCGTCTTCCACGCGCTGGACGACGCGATCCTGTCCCTCTTCCCCGAATACGGTTTCTCCCTCGCGGAGATCTGGGCGATGCCCCCTCACTTCCCTTTCGGCGACGGACCGGCCGCGGACCGCATCGCGGAAGGGCTGGCGCGCCGCGGCGTCCGTGTGGCGAGCCTCCACGGGCCGATCTACCCCGACGTGCGGACGTACAGGAAGGACCGTTGGTACTCCCTCTCGTCCCAGGAAGAGGCGCATCGCCTCGTTTCCGTGGAGGCCAACGTGAAGGCCGCGAGATGGCTTGCGGGACGCGGCGGGGGAACGGTGGTCCTGCACACGGGCTTCCCCGCCGGAGACTGGTATCCGCACCGGTGGGCCGCCTTCCTCTCGTCCCTGGGGGAGATGGTCGAGGCGACGCCGGACAACGTCCTCTTCGCCGTGGAGAACACCCCGGTGGATTCGGGACAGATGGGCGTCATCGCCGACATCGTGGACCGGTTTCCCGCGGAGCGGGTCGGCGCCTGCCTCGACGTGGGACACGCCAACATCCAGGAAACGGTCCTCGGCGCGGTGAGGACCGCGGGGAAGCGGCTGGTCCATGTCCATGCCTCCGACAACCTCGGGGTGCAGGACGACCACCTCGTTCCCGGCAAGGGGACCATCCCGTGGAGGGAGCTGGTCGCCGCCCTGCGGGAGGGCGGCTTCACGGGTCCCTTCACCGTCGAACTGCGGGATTACACACGCGGCGAAAAACCTTCCTATCGCGATTTCGGGCAGATCCTCGCCGAGTGCCGCTCCGCCCTTGACCGGCACCTCGGAGGCGCCGCTTGACGGAGGGGCCGGACCTTTCCGCCGTCCGCCGGGGCATCTCCGCCCTCTTCCCTTCCGTAGACCCCGCGGCGGCGGAAATCGTTCCCTTGGCCGGGGACGCCTCCACGCGCTCGTACCACCGCATCCGCCCCGGCGCGGCTTCCTCCCTCCCGTCCGTCGTCGTCATGCATTACCCCGACGAGGTTTTGCCGGGGGAGGAACTCCCGTTCCTGAACGTCCACCGGTACCTTTCAATGGCCGGCATCCCGGTGCCTTCGATCCGCCGCCACGATCCCGAGGCGAAGCTGTTGTTTCTCGAGGACGCGGGGGACACGATGCTCGAGGACGCCGTCCGGGAGCGGGGAACCGGCGGTTGCATTCCCCTGTACGAACAGTGCGTGGAGATCCTGGTGCGGATCCAGTCCGAGGGGACGCACGCGCTGGACGGCCGGGCGATCCCGCCGCGTCTGTCGTTCGACGTCAGAAAATTCGCCGAGGAGATCGACTTTTTCTTCGAGCACGCCGTCAGGGAGTTCGGCGGAATCCCTCTGCCGGACAGCCGGGAGCGGGCGATCGAAAACCTGTTCCTTCCGTTTCTGGAACGAACCGCCGTCCTCCCGCGGGTGCTGGCCCACCGGGACTACCACAGCCGGAACGTGATGGTGCTGGGAACGGAGCGATCGGCCGGGCACGGGAACCTGCGGGTGCTCGATTTCCAGGACGCGCGGATGGGGAACGTCTTCTACGACCTCGCCTCGCTGCTGCGCGATTCGTACGTCGCGCTCGAAGCGGATCAGGAGGACCACCTGTCGTACGCATGGCGCCACGCCGCCTCCAGGGAACTGCTTCGGGCCGCCGGAGACCCGGGGGCGTTCGGGGAACTGCTGGACGCCGCGGCGCTCCAGCGCAACGTCAAGGCGATCGGCACCTTCGGGAACCAGGCGCACAACCGGGGGAAACGGTTCTATCTACGGTTCATCCCCCCGACCGTCGCGCATCTGCGGGGGAATTTCGCGCGGAATCCCCGGATGCGCGCTCTCGCCGCGCAGCTGCTTCCCATCCTCGATGCCCTCGCGGAGAAGGCGCGCGAAGAGGCGGCGACGTGAACGCGCGGGAGAAGGCGCCGCCGTGAAGGCGATGATCCTCGCCGCGGGTCTGGGGACGCGGCTTAGGCCCCTGACCTTCGAGATCCCCAAGCCCGTCGTCCCCGTGCTGGGCCGTCCCCTGTGCAGCTACGCCATGGAGTTCCTTCACGCCCACGGGGCGGAAGCGTTCGTCCTCAATCTTCACCACGAACCGGAGGCGGTCCGGCGCCGGGTCGACGCGTGGGCGGCGGGCCGTTTCCCGGTCGTCTACTCCATCGAACCGGAGATCCTTGGGACCGGCGGCGGGATCCGCAACGCCCGGGAGTTCCTCCGAGGGGATACGTTCCTCGCGGCGAATTCGGACGCGGTCGTCCGCTTCCCCCTCGCGGAGGCGGTGTCCCGGCACCGGGAAACCGGCGCCCTGGCGACCCTCGTCCTTTTCCCGGACCCGGCGAAACGGTACACGCCGGTGCGGGTGCGGGAGGACGGAAGGATCGGGGGCTTCGGGATCGATGCGCCCGCAGGCGCGTTCGATGGGTTCTTCACGGGGTACCAGATCGCCGAGCCGGAGCTGCTCTCCCGCATCCCCTCCGGCACGCCTTCCTGCATCGTCCGGGACACGTACGCGCCGTTGATCGCGCAAGGCGCTCCGGTATTCGCGTTCATGACCTCCGGGCCGTTTCTCGATTTCGGGACCCCGGCCGACTACCTGGCCGGCGTGATCGCGCTGCTCGATTACCGGAAAGAAAGCGGCAGCGTCTACGTGGGGCCGGGCGCCGCCGTCGATCCGGGAGCGGTCGTGGGGCCGGATGCCGCAATCGAGGCGGGAGCGGCCGTCGGGGCAAGGGCCGTCGTGCGCCGGGCCGTCGTGTGGCCCGGCGCCGTCGTGGCGCCGGGGCAACGCATCGAGGACGGCATCCTCACCCCGGCCCGGTTCGTCCCGGCGTAACTGGCGGGGGGCGCTCCGCCCCGGATGGGAGGGCGTCCCATTCTCGTACCATGTTCAACTAAAAATCCACGAAGTAAACCGTCTCTTCGTCCAACTGTTCCAGGTCGATCAATACCTTTTTCCGGCGCGGGTTCCCGTTCGAATTCCGAAAATCCTGTTGGAACGATCCGCACTTAACCAACGTGTCGTTCGTCAGCCAAATAAAGGATATCTGCCGAAGGTCGAACGAGACCTTACGGAGCCGGGACCAGGCGCCCCGGGCGATCCGTTCCATCTCGTATGCGGATTTTCCTCCTTTTAATCCCTCGTGCCACCGCTGGAAGGACCTCGCCTCGTCGTTGTAAACGACTTCCCCGAGAGCAAGGATGAGTCCGACGGCGCCGTACTGCCCAATCGCCGAGGCCGTGGCCTCCGAGTCGTTGACGATGATCTGGTGCGAGGACGTGTTCATGGCGTGTGCCTTGAAGTCCCATGGGACTGCGGAGAATCCATCGAACCCCGTCCGGCCGTAACGGGGGCCGGGGATCGACATGAGGCCGGAGAGTTTTTTTTCGCAGATGAACTGGAAGTAGAACCCGATCCACTCCATCTGCTTCCAATGGCTACTCCCTCCGGCTTGCATTTCCTCGATGGACTTCCGGCCATCCCACGTTTTCGGGCAAGTCGTCCGGAACCGCTCCCCGAGTGCCTTTGCCGTTTCGTCGAAGGTCACTTTGCCTTGCCGAACAGGGGGAGGTTTCCGGCCTCTTCGTCATCCGCGGCGATCCGATAGAAGCCCTTCTCCAGCCGTTCCTGCGCGAAGTCGAAATATTCCCGCACGACTTCGAAGCCGATGTACCGGCGCTTGTGCATCTTTGACACGACGGCGACCTGTCCGGAGCCAAGGAAAGGATCCATGACCACGTCTCCTTCCTCGCTGGTGTACGCAATGATCTTATCGATGAGCGCCGCGGGGAGTTTCGTCGGGGTCTTTTTGTCGCCGTGCCAATACTCGCGGGGGATGTTCCACACGTCCTCGAGATCCTGGTACCGGCGGCTGCCGCCGTTGTCGGCGCGTGCGTCCTTGCCGAACCGAGAGCTGTTCAGGAACTTCCGCTTCTTGTCATCCTTGCAGACGAACAAGCAGTGGTAGTGGGACGTGACGAACTTCCGCTTGCAGACGACGCCGAACTGGTACTTCCAAACGATATGGTTGACGGTGGTGAACCCAAGATCGTCGATGGCGATGAGGATGTCCTTGAGGTTGTTCCAGCCGGAGAAGATGAAGAACGACCCGCTGTCCTTGAGCACCCGGTGGACTCCCTTCATCCATCGCATGGTGAACTCGGCGTACTCGGACACCCGAATCTCGTTGTACCCCTCCATGACCCGGCTTCCGGTCCGGTTGTAGTTCGAACGCTGTGCCTTGAAGTCGATGGCGAAGGGGGGATCGGTTATGACGAGATCAACGGACGCATCAGGGAGCTTGTTCATGCCTTCGATGCAATCCATGTTGTAGATTTGATCGAACGCGAGGAATTCCATCGGCACCTCTTTTCCGTTTTCCGGATTCTAACACCGGGATGCGGGGTTGTTCCACCTCCTTCGATCAGGGACAATCCAAGATACGAAAATCGGCTAATTCGGCAATAAAATCGACAATCCTATCGTTGCCTATTCATCATAATGTGATAATGTGGCTACAATGGCTACATCAGGGAGGTCCGCCATGCATATCGTCGGCGTGAGGGAGCTGAAAAACCGGCTCACCCATTACCTGTCGTTGACGCGGCGCGGGGTGCCGGTCATCGTCACGGACCGGAACGAGCCGATCGCCGTCCTGCACGGCCTGGACCAGATCGAGGAGTCGGCCGGGACGCCGGAACGGCTGGCATCGCTCGCCCACATGAAACGCCTGCGGATGCCGGTCGATCCATCCCCTTTTTCGCCGGTTCGCCGTCCGCGCGGGGGAAGGAAAGCATCGGAAATGATCATCGAGGAAAGGCGATGATCTATCTCGACAGCAGCGCCCTGGTGAAGCGGTATGTCGCCGAACCCGGCTCCGAGGCGGTCGACCGGCTGCTCGCGGAACACCCTTATGCCGCCACATCCCGGCTGGCGCACCCGGAGATCCTTTCGGCGCTGAACCGGAAACACCGCGCGAGAGAATTCTCCGCCCGTGTCCTCAGAGAGATGATCGCCGCATTCGAATCCGACTGGGGAAAACTGTTCGTCCTCGAATTCGTCGAGGAGCTGTCGCCCTCCGTCAAACACGCCATCCGGAAGCATGCCGTCCGGGGAGCGGACGCCGTTCACCTTTCCTCGGCGATGTGGCTGCGGTCGGTTCTCAAGGAAGACGTGGTCTTCGCCTGTGCGGATGCGAAGCTGCTCGCCGCGGCGCGCGCGGAACGGCTCGTGGCGTTCGATGCCGGAGGACACTCTAACCCTTCCTCCCGCGTTTGAAGCTAAGAGTGTCCCCCTTTCGTAGCGTCGTCAACCCGTTGCGTCGCACGCCGGGTCGCCCCGCAGGCACGCCTTCCCCGGGTTCCCCTTCCAGTACAGCAGCAGGGCGTTTCCGTAGGAAGCGGCGAATGCGCCCCGCCGGTCGAACTCCGTCGACAGCCCGCACAGCGCCCGCACGGCGATCCCGAACAGGTCTTCCCTGTCCGCGTCCCTTGCGAACCGCATCAGGGCCGCCACTGCCTGCGCGTTGGGAGCGAACGGGTAGACCGGAGTCGAAAGGACCCCGAAATCGTCCGCCGCGGGACGGCGATCGATGAACCCCGCCGCTTCTTCCCGGTAAAGGTGCGCGACGGCGTACGAGAGCGCTTCCTCCGCGAACCGCAGGTAGTCGTCCTTCCCCGTGGCGTCGAACAGGTCGAGATACGCGGTCGCCACCGCGGCGTGGTCCGAAAGAAATCCGAACGGCGGATCCTGGGCGACGCCCGGGCGTTCGAGGAACCGCGCCTGGCCCGCTTCGCGGCGCCACAAGGAGTCGTGCAGGAAACCCGCCAGCCTTTCCGCCCGGGAAAGGAGGGAGTCGTTTCCCGCCTCCCCGCCGGAAGGGGGACCGAACGCCCGGTGCCCCGCGACGAGGGCCGAAACCATCCGCCCGTTGTACTCCGAGAAGACCGTCCGGTCGACCGCGGGGGGAAAGCGCCGCGCCCGCTCCGCCGCGGGAAGGGGGTAGTACGTCTCATCCGCGTCCTGGCTTCCGAAGAACGCGCCGGTGCCGGGATCGTACAGTTTCACGAAGAGGAACCGCAGGATGTCCCGCCCGGTTGTGAAAAAGGACGCGTCCTTCGTCCGCTCGTACGCCGCGGCGTACAGCGCCAGCAGCTCCGCGTTGTCCGACAGCATCTTTTCGTAGTGCGGGACGGTCCAATCCCTCCGGGTGGCGTACCGGAAAAACCCGCCCTCCACCGGGTCGAACACGCCGGAGGCGCCCATCGTCCGGAGCACCCTGAGAAGGGTCTCCCCCATCTCCCGGTTTTCCTCGAGGAACCACGCATCCCTCAGGAAGGCGAGGATGTCGGTCACGGGGAACTTCGGCTCGCGGAAGAACCCGGGATGCACGGGATCGTACACGGAGAGCACGGAGTGCTTCACGAGGGGAAGGTCCTCCGGACGGGGTGCCGGCGGCGCCGCTCCGCGCTCCGCCGCGGGTTCCTCCGCTTCGGCCGCCTCTGCGCTCCGCAGGTACTCGTCGATCCGCTCGCGGTCCCGCCGGTAAAAATCGCGGCACTTTTCCAGGATGCCGGCCAGGGCGTCCGGGGGCAGGTACGTCGCCCCGGTCAGCAGCTTCCCGTCCGGCAGCAGCACCGCCGTGGTGGGCCATCCCCCCTGGTTGTACCGCTCGTTGATGTCCGGGCGGCGATCCGTGTCCACGCGAACGGATACGAAATCTTCGTTCAGCATCTTCACCACCCGGGGATCGGCGAGGGACGTCCGGTCCAGCACGTGGCACCAATGGCACCACGTGGCCCCGATGTCGAGGAAGATCAGCTTCCCCTCCGCCGCCGCCCGTGCCAGCGTTCCCGGCTCCCATTCGTTCCATCGGACCCCTGCTTCACCTTCCATGGCCTGGCCCTCCCATCCCATTCGATGAGCCGGGCGCCCCCGCGGGTTCCGGTCGAAATGCCGATGATCGGCGAACCCGGGGCGGCAGGGATCAGGCGGCGTACTGGAGGTAGAAGCAGAGCCCCGCAAGCGCCAGGGTGTACGGGGCGAAGCGGTGGAAGCGACCCCGCACGACCAGGCGTTCCACCAGCATCAGGGCGAGGTAGCCCGTCACCATGGAAGCGATGAACCCCACGGCCAGGACGGATCCTTCGTGGAGGCGGGATACCCCGCCAAGGTGCGTGACCACCGCGCCCCCGAGGATCGCGGGAATGGAAATGAGGAAGGAGAACTTCGCCGCCCGGCGGGGAGCCACGCCGAGGAGCAGCGCGAGGATGATCGTCGAGCCGGACCGCGAGAGGCCGGGGAACACCGCCGCCCCCTGGATGACCCCGATCGCCGCCGCCTCCCACCATTCGATCCGGTCCGGATCGTCCTTGTGGCGGAACCGGAGATGGGTCAGGAGCAGCAGCATGGAGAGGACCAGGTACCGGGCGCCGATCCCCCCGTAGGTGAGCCCCGTCTCCACGGTCTTGTGGAAGGCGAACCCGATGACGCCGGTGGGGATCGACGCCACGATCGCGAGCCAGACGTCACGCCGCCCCCACGACGACGGCGCCGCCCACGGGTCGGGCCGGGCCCGGAACAGCGAGGAGAGGATGGCGGCGATCTCGGAACGCAGGAAAAAGCCGACGGCCGCCAGCGTTCCCAGGTGGAGCAGCAGGTCGAACGCCAGCTCCGGCTCCGTAAGGCCCAGGAGGTGCTGGGCGATGTACAGGTGCCCGGAGCTGCTGACCGGAAGGAATTCGGTGGCTCCCTGGAGCAGGCCGAGGAAGAGCGCCTGGAGAGTCGTCACGCCCCGGCCGCCGACCGGGCGCGCGCCACGGCCGCTTCCATCACGGCGCGGATCCGCTCCACCGTTTCGTCGTCCCGCCCCTCGAACCGCAACACGAGCACCGGCTGGGTGTTCGAGGCGCGGACCAGCCCCCAGCCGCCGTCGAAGAGCGCCCGGATCCCGTCCACGTCGATGACCTCCCGCGCGAGGGGGCCGACGGCCTTCGCCACCGCCGCGACCACGCGAAACTTGACTTCGTCGGGGCAGTCGATCCGGATCTCGGGCGTGGACACCACGGGCGGAAGGTCGGCCAACAGGGCGCTCAACGGGCGGTCTTCCTTGGCCATGATCTCGAACAGCCGCGCGGAGGCGTAGATGGCGTCGTCGAAGCCCAGGTAACGGTCCTGGAAGAAGACATGCCCGCTCATTTCCCCCGCCAGCTCCGCGCGCTCCTGCTTCATCTTGGCCTTGATGAGGGAGTGCCCCGCCTTCCACATCACGGGGCGGCCTCCGCGGCGCGCGATGTCGTCGTAGAGGTTCTGCGACGCCTTCACCTCGGAAATGACCGCCGCCCCCGGCTTCCGGGAGAGGATCTCGCGGGCGAACAGGACGAGAAGGTAATCTCCGTAGATCACGTTGCCCCGCTCGTCCA
>JAJZRM010000338.1 GCA_021802685.1 Deltaproteobacteria bacterium
TGACGAGCATCAAGATGGTGATGATCAAGCCGTGACCCGGACAATTGCTCCCAAACCGGGATCATGGTATTCTCTCTGCGTGCATATCGTTTCCCGGAAAACGCTGAGGGATTTCCGGGAGAGGCATTCCGACGCGGAACAGCCTCTTCGGGCGTGGTATTCGGAAGCGGCGCATGCTTCGTGGGTGCATCCGAAGAACATCAAGGCCCGCTGTCCGGCAGCGAGCTTCCTTACGGAAAACCGGGTGGTGTTCATTATCAAGGGAAACACGTACCGATTGGTTGTCCATATTCGCTACGACATGGGTCGGGTATATATTCGGTTCGTTGGTACGCACGCGGAGTACGACAAGATCGACGCGGCGGCGATTTGAGGGAGGATTCCCAATGGAACTGAGACCGATTCGCACAAATGCCGATTACAGGGCTGCGCTCAAAACCATCTCCTCCCTGCTCGAAGCCCCGGAGGGATCGAGGGAAGCCGGGATGCTGGAGGTTCTTTCCGTCCTCGTGGAGGCATACGAGGAGGAACATCACCCGATTCCCCCACCGGATCCCATCGAGGCGATCAAGTTCCGGATGGACCAGATGGGGCTCACGCGGCGAGACTTGGAACCGTACCTGGGAAGCCGGGCGCGCGTGTCGGAAGTGCTCAACCGGAAGCGCCCACTGTCCGTTGAAATGATCCGCCGCTTGAACACGGGCCTCGGCATCCCCGCGGAGATCCTGATCCGGCTCTACAAGACCGGGTGCGCCGCTTAGGTTTAGCCTGCCGCCCAGTTCCACGGCTCCGGGACCCACTCGAAGGCGCCCCCCTTCTCGGCCCGCACGTGTCCGATCCCGGGGAACGGCAGATGGTACCCCAGGAGCCGCAACTTTTCGGTGGCCGCCATGTCGAGGATCCTGCGCCGCGTTTTCGCCCCCAGCGGCGGGTCCACGTCGAACGCGGAGGTCCACTCGGGATGGCCGAACATCAGGATGTGGTGATGGACCGTGTCGGCCGCGTTCAGCAGCGCCTCCTTCCCCGAGGTGACGAGCAGGGCGATGTGCCCGGGGGTATGGCCCGGCGCGTCGATGACTTCCACTCCCTCCACGATCTTCTTTCCCGGCAAGACAGGGGTGAGCCGGTCCTTGATCGCCGCGATGTACTTCCTGGCGTTGGCCAAAAACATTTCGGCCCGATCCTTCGGAATCCGCAGCTTCGAGAAGTCCGGATCCGGCCCGGTCCAGAAATCGATCTCGGTCTTCGAGGCGAAATATCTCGCGTTGGAGAAGACCGGTTTTCCGGCCCCGTCCAGCAGCCCCCCGAAATGGTCGCCATGGGCGTGGGTCAGCACGATGACCGTGACCTGCTCCGGCCGGACCCCCGCGGCTTCCATGCGTTCCCGCATCTTGCCGACGGTGGGCCCGAAGAGGCCGCCGGCGCCCGAGTCGACAAGGATCAGTTCCCCGCCCGTTTTCAGCATCAAGGTGTTCACGTCCAGGTTCATCCGGTCGGTGGGAAGGAAGGCGGATTTCAGCATCCCTTCCAGTTCCTCCTTCGCCGCCTCCGGGGCCCATGTCGGCTGGATGGGGGTAAAGCTCAATCCCCCGTCGCTGATCACCATCGCCTCGGCATCGCCGACGGCGAACCGGTAATACCCGCCCCCCTGGACCCCTTGCGGGGCGGGGGGGGCGGCAGCCGCCGCCGCCCCGCCGCTCCAGGGCAGGGCGGCCATCATCCCCGCGGCCCCCGCGATCCGAAACGCGTCCCGGCGGGTCAGTTTCACGTTTTCGATCCGTTTCGTGTCGAACATGGCGTTTCTCTCCTTTGGCGAGACCTTTTTTCCATTTAAGATGGCCCGATTCCGTTTCCGGCTGCCTCTCCCGCAAAGTTTGTCGCGCGATTTCGGGTAAACTCGGAATATGATTTTCCATGGGGGGGGACCATGAAGCAGTTCGACCTGGTGGTGATCGGAGCGGGGCCCGGAGGGTACGTCGCCGCGATCCGCGCGGCGCAGCTGGGGATGCGCGTGGCGGTGGCCGAGCGCGACAAGCCGGGCGGGGTGTGCGTCAACTGGGGTTGCATCCCCTCGAAGGCGATCCTGTCCTCGGCGGAGCTGTACGAGGACATGAAGAACGCCGCCGCCTACGGGATCCGTTGTCCGGCGGTCGAGGCGGATTACGGCGAGGTGATCCGCCGCAGCCGCAAGGTGTCGGACCGGATGTCCCGCGGAGTCGCCTTCCTCTTCAAGAAGAACGGGATCGAGCTGTTTGCCGCGAATGCGACGGTCGCATCGCCCACAACGGTGCGGGTAGGCGGAGAGGAGCTGTCGGCGCGCAACATCCTCGTGGCCTCCGGGACGGCGGTCCGCGGCCTGCCGGGGATCGAGCCGGACGGCCGGACCGTCCTGACCAGCGACGACGCGCTGGCGCAGGAGGAACTTCCGCGCTCGGTGATCGTTCTGGGCGGCGGCGCGGTGGGGGTGGAATTCGCCTACATCTACCGGGCCTTCGGCGCCGAGGTCACGCTGGTGGAGATGGAGGACCAGCTTCTCCCGCGGACCGACCGCGAGGTGGCGGAGGAGCTGTCGAAGTCGCTGCGGAAGCAGGGGATCCGCATCCTCACCTCCGCGCCGGCGAAAGGGTACGACAAGGGGTCCCGGACGCTGTCCGTGTCCGTCGGCGGCAAGGAGGAAACCCTCACCGCCGAGAAGCTGCTGGTCGCCGTGGGCCGCAGGGCGCTATCCGCGGAGATGGGGCTCGAGGCGTGCGGCGTGGAGATCGACCGCGGGATCATCAAGGTCGACGACCGGATGCGGACCTCCTGCGAGACCATCTGGGCCATCGGCGACGTCGCCGGCGGGATGATGCTGGCCCACAAGGCGTCCGCCGAAGGGGTGGCCGCGGTCGAGGCCATCGCGGGGAAGGATACCCGCCGCCCCGACCCGGACCGCATCCCGTCCTGCGTCTACTGCCGACCACAGGTGGCCACCATCGGGCTGTCGGAAGAGGAGGCGAAGCGCCGCGGGATCGAGTACAAGGTATCGAAGTTCCCCCTCACCGCGCTGGGGAAGGCCGTTGCGACCGGCCACACGGAAGGGTTCGTCAAGATGATCGCGGAGGCGAAGTTCGGAGAGGTGATCGGGTGCCACATCGTGGGCGTGGGCGCCCCGGACATGATCGCGGAGCTGTCCGTCGCCCGTTCGCTGGAAGCGACCTTCCACGAGGTCGGGCGGACGGTCCACGCGCACCCGACGCTGTCGGAGGCGATCCGGGAATCGGCACTGATGCTGGGCGGCGAATCGATCGACATATGACGCGCCATTGACATTCCACGCGAGGCGGCCATGACCGAACAGAAGGACCTGGAACTCTACTACTGGCTCTGCCTGATACGGGAATTCGAGGGGCGGATCTCCGCCCTCGACAAGCAGGGCAAACTCGCGGGCGGCGTCTACTCGGGGAAGGGGCAGGAGGCGGTGACGGTCGGCTTCTGCCACGACCTGCGGTGGGACGACTGGGTCTTTCCGCTCCACCGGGACCTGGGCGCCTACCTCGTCAAGGGGGCCGACCCCAAGCGCCTGATGGCGCAGATCTTCGGCAAGCGGGACGGC
>JAJZRM010000339.1 GCA_021802685.1 Deltaproteobacteria bacterium
AATAATTCGAAACCATGACGTTCTTGGCCCCGTTCATGATTCCATGGAACGTGGATGTCACCATTCCACCGACCATCATTCCACCGCCCATTCCACCGCCGGTACCGCCCATGGTCATCACGCCGCCGTTCATCTGGAACGTCATCTGCGTGGTGGAGACCGGCCCCGCGCTGCCCATCATTTGGGAGAATGTGCCGTTCCCGCCGGCATCCACGACCGAGTGCCCGAAGGTCCAGTCCCTTGAACCCGGATTTCCGGAGGATACCGAATGCATTACCCAATCCCCCGCCATGTCCGCCGTGGAATAGGTTGCCGATGTGGTTTTCATCATGACCCATAATTCGGGAGGACCGCCGCTCGTATCCGTGGCGACGATCATGGATTTGTCCATCGACATGATGCCGTGGAACGAAGGATCTCCCGCTTCCGCCATGATCCCGTTCGCATCCATGGAAAAGAGGAAATTCCCGGCCGTGCCCGGACCGTTGTTCGTGGTCATGGAGGTGATGGCGGCGCTGCCGAATGTGAATTGCATGGTCCCGTAGGCCCACCCGGAAGAACTGTTGTCGCTGCCGGCCGTCAGCCGATGGAACCGCCACGTCCCGGTCATGTCCGAACCGTCCGTCTGGAATGCCCCTCCCCGCCTCTGGGCGATCATCATGGCGGGACCGCCCGTGTTATCGGTGAACGTCGCCACCATCACGCTCATGTCCCTCGATACGACGCACTGGAAGGTGTTATCGCCGGGATTCAAAAGCATCCCGGAAAGAGACATGGTGTATGGGATGCCGTTCCTGTCGGCCAGGGGTGTCCCGTTCCGGAAGACACCGGTCATGTGACCGGCCCCGTTGTTGTCGAACGAGAGGGTCCCGTGCTCCCATCCCATCGTCCCCGATGTCATCATGGTGTTGTACCCCCAGGATGTCCCCATCACGTTATCCATGGAGAAGGCGCTCCCCGCCAGCGAAGGGGGAACCATGTCGGTGGCGCCCTGCCCCATCATCAATGCAGGGGTGTTCGCCGGGAAGGATCTGCCCGTCGTCAGGTCCGGATGGACCATCCCAAGGGAGATCACCTGGCCGTCGGCGCCGTTATCCAGCGCGAAGACGTTGTTCGTCCCCATGTACATGGGGTAGACCCTCGAATTCCCCGTGTTCTCGTTCTCCATCACATAGAACCGGTAATTTTTCCCTGTGGGGACAACCATCGAGAACGTCTTTGGGGTACCGGTCGCCGTCACCCTTCCCACTTCGAGGTTCGCGTCGTCGTCCACGGCCACGAAGACCGTTCCGGGCACCGAGCCCTGGATCGTGACGGAACCCGTGCCGCCCGTTGCGCCTCCGCTGCTCGTCACCGTTCCGCCGCCGCCGCACGCGGCAAGAGATGCCGAGATCGCGATAACGAAAAGAACTCCGATAAATCCCCGCTTGCACTTTCCGGACATGTCCATCATTCACGTCTCCTTTTTACCGCAATGCAAAACCTTGCGAAGTATGGGATTTCTCCCGGGTTGCCTACCGGAAAACGATCCTGGCGGCGGAGAGGACCCCGCCGTTCTCCGTGCCCTGGACCTGCAATCTCACGTTCGGTTGAATATCCGCCGCCGTGCCCCCGGCAAATTGCGTATCGCCGTCCGTCTGTATCCGTTTCCCTTCGACGGCGAAGGAGAGGACGTTCCCGGAACCGCTCGGGGAAGCGGTGACCAGCCCTTCAAGGTCGGCCGCGGCATTCTCCGGAAATACCGTCCGAGGGACAAGTCGATCGATCCGTGTGGCGGTGATCCCTCCGGATACCGGCTCCGGATCGGTGGTGACGACCTGGACGTACATCCCGTTGTCCAATCCCGCACCCATCGCCGGGGCGTACGAAACCGTTACGGTCGTCCCGGTTCCGTCGGGCAGCGGACCGAGCCGGAAGGAAGCGTCGGGCGAAGACAGGCCGGAGATGTACCCGGCGACCTCGAACTCGCTGACGGGGCACATCGGCATCATGGAGCAGGGCACCATCGCGATGTAGGTGGCGCGAATCCGGCCGGCGGCGTCCACGTATCCGCTGACCTCCGCGACGTCGTTCGGGAGGAGGGAGTCGAAGAGCGCGGCGTTGTCCACGACAACCGTTTGCCCCAGGACCGCGAAGGTGTTGTCCGCGCCGGAATTCTTCGCGGATATGCGCCCCTTGAGATTGTCCCGGTACTCGATCTCCTGCGCGTTGTTGTCGATCTGCGCGTGGCGAACGGTAACGACCATTCCGACGCGAAACAGGTCCCTGTCCATCCAGGTGGAATTGTCCATGCCCATGAACGTTTTCTTCGTGACAAAGCCCGGCGCCACGTCGTCGTCGGTGAGGAAATGCACTCCGTTCACCACGACGCTGCCGAACCCGGTGACGGACCCCGTGCTGATGCCGGTGCCGCCGGTTCCACCGCCCGCCAGATCGATACCGCCGCCCCCGCAACCTGCCAATGCGATGGACACCGACGCCAACATCAGAATCCCGCCCGAAAGCCGGGAGATTTGTCCCAAGCGATTCATGTCCCCTTCCCTTCTGTGTAATCCTCCTGGAAATAGTAGATCCCGACCCCTGCGCGCTTCCTGCCCGTCCCGGAGACATCGGGGTTTACGTCCCGGTCCCTTTCGCTCAGCCACCGATCCAGGTTTTCCAGCAACGCCTGCCCTTGTTCCCCCGCCAGTCTCCTCAGTTCCGGAAGCGCTTCGGACGGAAGATTGTCGTAAGAAACCTTCCGCTGGAAGAGGGGATCGTCCGGCCGGCAGATGTTGTGATCAATGGTGGCGACAAGGTCCGATGTGTCCACGCCGAGGATGGCGATCTTGTCGATGTCTCCCGTCTTCGGAATGTAGGAACGTTCGAGCAGACGTATGCTCCCATCGGGCGTCCGTTCCACGATCCCGACCCTCTGCAGTTCATCGAGCACCGCCCGGGATGGAGCATCTCCGCTGTACGTTTTGACGAGTTGCGGGAATGATGCGTTTCCCCCTTCGAACGACAGAACGCCGGGCTGTCCATTTTCATCATGGAACGAGCGGTCCCGCACCCATCCGCTGATCACGCGGGCCGCGCGGTTGTACCGCTCCGAAGCCCCCATATCGCCCGGAGCGATGAGGCGCTTCACGCGCAGCACCTCTTTTCGCGAAAGACCCGTGAGGATGGATACGCGGGACTTGGACTGCCTTCGTCCCGGAATGCCGAATTCCTCGGAGGCGACATCCACGTACACGCATTTCGCGGCATCGGCGAAGGTCCGGTAGGGAACGCCGTTCCGCAGCAGGAACCTTACCAGGGGACGGAGCAATTTCGTGATGGCGGCGGCGATAGCGTTGTTGACGTCATTTTCCATGTTTGGGAAAAATATCCCAAATACAAATCAGTGTCAATAATTATTTTCGCTAATAACAGTTGACTCCGCCGGGCAGGTATGGCTACACTATCTTTCCTATAGATTATATGGAGGATAAATCTGGAAACCCACAAGCGGAGTATCGCCAAGACGATCAGCTGGCGCATCATGGCCACCTTCATCACCGGAGTCTTGAACTTCCTCTTGGCCGGGCGCATCGACT
>JAJZRM010000340.1 GCA_021802685.1 Deltaproteobacteria bacterium
CGGTACGTTCCTTTGCCGCCCCCCTTCTACAGCAACGTTTTCACTTTCCCCATGAGGGCGTCGAACGCCGGATCGCCGTCCAGTGACGCGGTCACCAGTTCCAGCTCCTCCCGGCTCCCCGCGCCAAGGCGCAGTTCGACGGCCCTTCGCATCTGCCCCATCTTCCAGGGGGAGATCTCCGCGAGCCGCTCCCAACGCCCGTACGACTTGATCAGGGCAAGGCCGACGGCATCGCAGGCGACCCGGTCGCCGCTGGCCAGGACCAGGTTCGCGTTTTCCGCCCTTCCCTCCCACGGGCCGCCCTCCACCATGACCTTCGTCCCGTCCGCGATGTTCAGGTCCGGACGATAGGCGAGGTTGAGTTCCGCCACGACCTCTTCCCAACGGAGCGGGTTCACGAAATACGGCCTGTGGCTGAACCGGGTGGCGCCGACGAAGTTCTTCAGGCAGATGGAATACCCGGCGTACGCGTGGGTCTTGATGACCGGGAGGTTGACCACCTTGTCGACCTTGAAGATCCATTCGGAAACAGGAACCTCCTTCAGGTCCGTTCCCCCGACCTTCACCGTCACCCATTTGTGGTCCTCGAAGAAGACGGCCTCCCCCCCGGCGGCGCGGGCGGCCGAAAGGATCCCCGTCCGCTCCATGTTCTTCTTCGTCGAGCCGCGGACCAGGGCCGACATGTCGCCCACGTACACCTTTCCCGCCCCCGCGTCGTATAGCGCCCGCACCACCGCGGCGACGACGGCGGGATTGGTGGTGGTCGGGTTCCCGTTCCCGCCGACGACGTTCGGCTTGACGAGGACGCTCTTGCGGGAGAGGGCAAGCGGCCCGAACCCGCCGATCAGCGACACCGCCTTCCGGACCATTTCGGACGGGTCGGTCCCTCCGACGGCGGCGACGAGCGACTTCCGGCCGCGGACGAAGGGATTCGGCGATGCCCCCGCGCCGGGGGTTTTCCCGGGTTCCGCCGGCAAGGCATGGAGGGTGGACTTTCCGCGGAAGGCGTCCGCGGCGGAAGCCCCGGCGGCGAGCATGAGCAGAAAAATCCTTCGGCCGATCCGCATGGCTCCTCCCTGCGAGTTAGATGCATCCGCTTCCGGAGGCGGTGGACAACCATGTCGATCCTGATACACTTTTTTTACCCCTCGCGGAAGGAGAAGGAACATGGCGAATCGCCAGGCCGCATCCGGCCTCGATGCGCTCGTCGAACAACGGTTCGCCCCCCTTCGGGGAACGGCGGTGGGACTCGTCTGCAACCCCACGGCGGTGGACCGGCGGCTGCGCCATGCGGCGGACCTGTTCCATGATGCGCGGGGATTGCGGCTTGCCGCCCTCTTCGGCCCGGAACACGGCGTCCGCGGGGACGCGCAGTACATGGCCGCCGTGGGGGACGGGATCGACCGGCGGACCGGGGTGCGGGTCCACTCCTTGTACGGAAACAGCGCGGAATCCCTCCGGCCGGCGGACAGGACGCTGCGAGGGCTCGACGCGCTGGTCTTCGACATCCAGGACATCGGCGCGCGCTACTACACCTACCAAGCCACCATGCTCTTCTGCATGGAGGCCGCGGCCCGCGCGAAACTCCCTTTCTTCGTTCTCGACCGGCCGAACCCGATCGGCGGCCGCGCGGTGGAAGGACCGGCGCTTCGCCCCGGTTTCGAAAGCTTCTGCGGCGTGCACGACGTGGCGGTCCGCCACGGCCTCACCGTCGGCGAACTGGCGGCGATGTACCGGGAGGAGCGGGGGCTCGACCTCGCACTCACGGTGATCCCGTGCCGCGGCTGGCGGCGGGAAATGTTCCAGCGCGAAACCGGGTTCCCTTGGGTCTTTCCGTCTCCCAACATGCCGACGCCGGAAACGGCGCTCGTCTATCCCGGGATGTGCCTTCTCGAAGGCACGAACCTGAGCGAGGGACGCGGCACCACGCGGCCGTTCGAACTGTTCGGTGCGCCGTGGATCGATGCCGAACGGCTGGCGGAGGCGCTGGCGGCGGATCGGCTGCCGGGGGTCCGGTTCCGGCCGGTCCGCTTCGTTCCGACCTGGGACAAGCACGCCGGGGCGAAGTGTCACGGCGTCGAGGTTGCCGTCACCGACCGCGAAGCGTTCCGTCCTTTCCGCACCGGTGTGGCCTGCATCGCCGCCGCGCGGGCGCAGAACCCCCGGCGGTTCCGGTGGCGGACGGAAACGTACGAGTTCGTGAAGCGCGTTCCCGCCTTCGACCTTCTGTGCGGCTCCGCGCGCGAACGGGAGGCGCTCGAACGGGGCGGGGAGTGGCGCCGCCTTGCGGCGGAGTGGTCGCGCGAGGAGCGGGCATTCCTGAAGCGGCGCTCCCGGCACCTGCGGTACGAGTGAATCCCGTCGAATTTTCCCTGAAGCCGTTCCCGGGCGAGGAGCCTCGGTCCGAAATCGGGATCGCGGGGACGGTCGGCCGGTGCGCGGAGGCGTTGTCCGTCGCGTTCACGCTCACGGGAAACCTGCCGGAGATCGCCCTTCCCGCACCTGCGGAATCGCCGAAACGGAAGGACCGCCTCTGGGAAGAAACCTGCCTCGAATTTTTTCTGGGGACGACGGATTCTCCACGCTACTGGGAGTTCAACCTTTCGCCGGCGGGGCATTGGAACGTCTACCGCTTCGCTTCCTACCGAAGCGGCATGCGGGAAGAACCGGCCGTTGCGTCGCTCCCCTTCCTCCTTCGGACGGAACCGGGTGTCCTGGAGATTTCCCTGGAACTGGGCCTTGGGAAGATCCTCCCGCCCGGCAAAACGGTCGAGGCTGCCGTCTGCGCCGTCCTCCGGACCGTTTCGGGGCGGACAAGCCGCTGGGCGCTGGACCCTTCCGGCACCCGGCCGGATTTCCACCGGAGGGACGGGTTCTCCCTCATCCTTCCCGCGGAGTGACGGAACGACCGGGAGCGCCCGCTCATCTAAAAATGGCGGGGGAAAGGTACATCCATCCGCTGAAGGATAGGGGAGGCGTTTATGGATAGGCTTATAAGTTGTTGGAACGTTACGGAAAAATGCTATTTCGTCGTGCAGGACGATTCGGAAGAAATGGCGTTGAAAAAGATCGCCGAGCACACCGAAAAGGTACATAACCTGAAGTTCACGGAAGAGATGCGGGAAAAAGCGATATCGGTGATTCGGAAAGCGGCATAACAAAAAAAGCAGTGTGTCGTGTCCGACGCACGAAAATCGGCACGACCCTCGTCAAGATCTTGACAAGCGGTTCCGCTATACCGCCTGGATAGTCATACACCTTGAGCGGATGTTTTCAAGGAGCGCCTTCATCCTCCGATCGTGCTCCTTCTCCAACCGTTCGAACCCGCAATAAGCCTTTTTGATCATGCCCATTTGCTGGCCCGATTTTCCGGCAGGAGGTAGACTGCACGGGTGGACTTCGAACGCAAGGACCTGATCGAGGCGAAGGGGCGGGTCTACCGGCTGGCATACCCCACCCCGCTGGTCGAGGAGGTTCCGCTGTCCCGGCGGTTCGGCGGCCGGGTCTTCTCCAAGTTGGAGAACCTCCAGAACTCCGGGTCGTTCAAGATCCGGTGTAGATCG
>JAJZRM010000341.1 GCA_021802685.1 Deltaproteobacteria bacterium
GTTGCCAATCGCATCTCCTCGAGAGTTCGGCGCGGTCGCCGTATCTGATGAGACGCATTGTGAGGGGAGCGGGAAGGCCGGTTAAGGCGGAAACATTTCCGGCACTTGAGTGACCGGGGATGTTTTCTACTCTATCCCAACTTTCGGCCGAAGAAAATCCCCCCGATGCCCTTCACGTTTGCGATTTCGGATATGTTCCTGAACCCTTCCTCCTCTTCGATCAGGGGAAAGATCAGGGTCTCCTCCAGCTGCTTCCGATAAAATTCATGCCAGTCGATGAAACCATGCTTGGCCGCGCGCACGGGAGGAGCGCAACTGCGCCGGCCAACGGGTGCGTACTTCCCGGCGCGAACGGCCGCCTCCGCATCTGCGACGGTATTAACATGGGGAACGATGACGACTTGGGCACCAAAATTGAAGGCCTTAAGGATCTGGCCGGGATCGTTCTTGGTCACGCGCACGATGGGAGCGACGTCCGCGGCACAGGCAGCACGGACCAGCCCCTCCAACTCGGCCCCAAAAGGACTTGTAGCCGCATGCTCGCAATCAATGATGACGAAATCGAATCCGGCATATCCGATCGTCTCCACCAGGGTTGGCGAGCCCGAGACCGAAAAGGGCCCGATGAGAACCTCTCCGTTTTTCAGTGCGGTTGGAACGTGTTTCATTGAATCCTCCTTGATGCGGGATAGTAATGCGCGACTACTTCATCACTATTGAAGCATGTTGCAGGAGCGGATCAAGTTATTGCGAGCGACCAGCAAATGGGCTTCCATGGCTTGTACTGCCGCGTCTTCGTCATGATTCTTGATGGCTCGGAGAATATTGTCGTGAGCAACATGCGCTTCTTTACTCAAATATTCGTCAGAACAAACAAGAGGGTATACGTTATTGAAGAAAGTGATCAGGATATTCCTTAAACCCTGCACGACCAGCATTATGGATTTATCGTTCGATGCCATGCACATCAAATTATGAAAGTTTATATCCGCTGCCTTGAATTCCGTTTCATTGTGGTAACATTTTTCCATACGGCGTATTTCTATATCCATCATTTTTATATCTTCTTCAGTAGCGTTCTTTGCCGCCAGCACGGCGCACTTTATCTCCCACGTACTACGGAAATCAAGGAAATCCCCCATGGTTTCCGGCGTCAATTCTCCAAATAAACTCACGGTGTTCCCAAAAGATTCAAAAAATTGATACTGTCCCTTGTTTATGTAACTCCCATCTCCATGTTTCACTTCGATCAGGCCAAGGATTTCCAAAATCCGGAAGGCTTCTTTTATTGAAGCCCTTCCAACCCTAAGCCTGCTAGACAGTTCCCTTTCCGACGGAAGGCGATCCCCGGGCCTCAACGCCCCGGAAGCCATCAATCCCTTTATTTTTTCCAACACGTATTCGTATTGGCGGATTCCACGGTACGGTTCCCAACCCACGGTGGACGTCACGTTCTGCGTTCCTCTCGCCATACCTTCTCCTCTACTCTCTCAAATAACGTTTAGTGCAATAAGATATCCGAACCCCAAACTATCAACCGTCGTTCTAGTAAACTGGGTAACCCAGTTGATGGGTATATTACTATTGCAGGTATCGTTGTCAAGAAATTTCCAGGAGCTGCCCTCCGCGTTCAGCGTGGTTCATGGCGGCGTGCAAGTTGACGATTCTGAGAGAAGCGGATGCCCGCGAAGAATCCGCTGGCGCAGGGAACATGGCGCAGGGAACATCTTGCGCCGTACAGGACGCCCAGTTACATTGAATCAGAGGCATGGTTCCCAAGTCGAAGGTCGGGAAGCTCCTGCGCCGAGAGATCCGCGACGAGGAGAAGCGGAAGCAAAAGGAAAGCAAGGAGGACACGGAAATGGGAAGCATGGGACTTCGTGCGCTCCTCCCCGGAGATCTGGATCGCGTGTCGGAAATCGAGAGCCGGATCACCGGCCACTCGAGGAAAGGTTTCCTGGAGAAACGGTTCGCGGCGGCGGCGGAAACGGCGGACGGTTTCATCGCCTGCGCCGCGGTGCGGGACGGGAAACTCGCCGGGTACGCGTTCGCCAGGATCCAGGAAGGGGAATTCGGCTCCGCGGACGCCGTGGCGGTCCTCGATGTCATCGGCATAGACCCCGACGCCCAGGGCATGGGGATCGGAAAAGCGCTGCTGGCCGAAATGGAGCGGCGGATGAAGGCAAGAGGCATCGGAACCTTGAGGACCCAGGTCGACTGGGGAAGTCCCGCGATGATCCGCTTCTTCTCCTCGACGGGGTTCCTCCTCGCCCCCGTCCATATTCTCGAGCGGGACACCTCCCCATTGCGTGAGGAGATCCGGGAGGTCGGAAGCGCCGGAGCGGATGCGCGATCGCCGATGCGTGCCGGCGGGGACTATTACGAAGCATTGTCCCGTGACCGTGTCCCGGTGCGTTCGCTTTCGGAGGACGACCTCGCGGCCGCCGTCCGGGTCGACCGGAAGCTCACCGGCCGGGATCGGTCCGCCTATTACGCCGCGAAGCTCCGGGAGGTGCTGACGGAATCCGGGATCCGTGTTTCGCTGGTGGCCGAGGAGGACGGGTTCGTCGTCGGATTCGTCATGGCGCGGGTCGACTTCGGAGAATTCGGCAAGGTGAACAAGTCCGCCGTGCTGGACACCATCGGCGTTCACCCGGGATTCGCGGGTTCGGGCGTCGGACACGCCCTCCTTTCGCAACTCTTCCTGAACCTCGCCACCCTGCAGGTCGAAACCGTGCTCACGCAGGTGTCACCGGAAAATATCGGCCTGCAGCGCTTCCTGTACTCCTGCGGCTTCCACCCGTCCCAACGGTTGATGCTGAGCAAAACGATTTCGTAAAGGGCGGGCGGACCGTTTTGTAGACTTGTTGCCTACCCCCGATTAGGATGGGCAGGAACAGAAACAGGTGCAATTGCAGCCGCAATCGCACTGGCAGGCACAATTACATCCACAGCCACATTGGCAAGCGCAGTTGCACTCACAATCGCACTGGCAGGCACAGTTGCATTGGGGCGATACTGCGGGTTGGGTCATAACCAAAAAAAATACGAGACCCCTTTCCGTAGGGGCCTCGTAGCATGTTATCAAGCGAGATGTTTTTGCGATCTTTGCCTTTAATTATACCCCGACTGATGAGAGTAGTGTGAAGCGTGCGACTCATGCGAGTAGTGCGAAGCGTGGGAGGAATGTGAGTAGTGCCATTCGGCAAGCACTCCGAGGTTGTTTGGGCCGTGCTGTGCAGGTGCCAAGTAGAGAGGCGTCTTGTTTGTTATGCTTTCGATGTTCTGCGCCCCGAGGGATGCCTCGACACGCCCCGCTGAGGCACCGAGGCCCAAGACCATGAACAATCCCCCGATGGCTCCTGCGAACCATTTCGATACTTTCTTCATGGTCTTCTCCTTTCATCGGGACTCGAAAATAACGAGCCTCAACGGGTTAGATTTCGAACTTCACGCAAGGCATACTTGGTGCATCAATAGCCTTTGATACCATTCTTCGCAGACCGGCTTCTCAGGTCAAGGGTTCTTTTTAGGTGGAGGAATCAGACAGTAATGTTTCCCGG
>JAJZRM010000342.1 GCA_021802685.1 Deltaproteobacteria bacterium
ACCCTGACCGTCATCCGATCCCCTTGAGACGCATCCTATCGTTAGGAACGGAGGAACCGATGACCGCCTGGATCCACCGGATCGACACGCTGCTCCCCGACTTCTCCTTCGCCCAGGAGGAGGCGATGGTGAAGATGCAGGAGTGGGCCCGCGACGACCGGGAGAAGCGCCTGGTGCGCGCCGTGTACCGGCACTCGGGGATCGAGCGCCGCCATTCCGTCCTTCGCAACTACGACGGGGAGGGGGAGGGCGCCTTCTTCCGGCGCGACGCAGGTGGAGCTCTTCGAGGCCCCGGGACCGCGGCCCGCAACGACGTCTTTTCGACCGAGTCCCGCGTGATGTCGGTGGCGTTGGCCCGGAAGGTGATCGGAAACTGCCCCGGTGTGACTCCCGCCGACGTGACGCACGTCGTGACCGTCTCGTGCACCGGGTTCTACAACCCCGGGCCCGACTACCACATCGTGCGCGAGCTGGGGATGTCCGACGCCACGCAGCGGTACCACCTCGGCTTCATGGGGTGCTACGCCGCCCTCCCCGCCTTGCGGATGGCCGCCCAGTTCTGCGCGGCGGACCCGTCCGCCGTGGTCCTCGTGATGTGCCTGGAGCTGTGCAGTCTCCACCTCCAGTTGAACGGGACGGAGGACAGCCTGCTCGCGAACTCGCTCTTCGCCGACGGGGCGGGGGCGGCGATCGTTTCCGCCCGGGAGCCCGAACCCGGTGTGCCTGCGTACCGGCTGGACGGTTTTCGCTCCGCGCTCGTTCCCGCCGGCGAGCAGGACATGACCTGGCGGATCGGCGACCAGGGGTTCGACATCGCCTTGTCGAGCTACGTGCCGAAGCTCATCGGGTCGAACATCCGCGAGTTGGTCGGTCCCGCACTCGCCGCCGGGGAGCTGTCCCTGTCCGACATCGACACGTGGGCGGTCCACCCGGGGGGGAAGTCGATCATCGACCAGGTGCAGAGGAGCCTCGGCCTGTCCGACGGTCAGGTGAGCGCTTCCCGCGAGGTGCTGCGCCGGTTCGGAAACATGAGCAGCGCCACCATCCTCTTCGTCCTCGAAGAGATTCTCAAGCACCCCTCCGGGAAGGAGAGGGAGCGGATCTGCGCGGTCGCCTTCGGGCCGGGATTGACCGTGGAGACGTCGATCCTGGAAGCGAACTTCGCTCGGGATGCCGCCTGCATTCCCGGCGCGCTATCCGCGCCACCCCTCTCTACGCGATGAGCGAGCGATTCCGCCTCAAGGCGCGGGATTGGCTCGACGTCCCCGGGCGGAAGCGGATCTACAACGAACGCCACTTCGCCGAGGCGGCGCCGCGGTACGACCTGGCGACGCGCATGATGTCGTTCGGTCGGGACGCGGCGTGGAAGCGGGCGCTTGTCGCAGCCATGCCGGACCTGCCGTCCCCCGTTTGCCTGGATCTCGCGTGCGGCACCGGCGACGTGGCCTTTCTCCTCGCCGGACGGTACCCCGGCGGGGTCGTCACGGGGCTGGATCTCTCCCCGCCGATGCTGGCGATCGCGCGGGAGCGCAGCCGTTTCGCGAACGTCCGGTTCGAACGGGGGGACCTGTGCGATCTCCCGTTTCCCGACGGGTCCGCCGACGTCGTGACCGGGAGTTACGCCCTGCGCAACGCGCCCGACCTCCGGAAAACCGTCGCCGAGGTCCACAGGGTGCTTTCACCCGGCGGCGTCGCGGCGTTCCTCGACTTTTCGAATCCGGAGCGTTCCCCCCTCCGGAATCTGCAGTACCTGCTTCTGCGGGGCTGGTGCGGCCTCTGGGGGCTCCTCCTCCATGGGACGCCGGAGATCCACGGGTATATCGCCGAGAGCCTGCGGGAGTTCCCGGACCGGAACCGGTTGCGGGGAATCTTCAGGGAGAACGGGTTCGAGGTGTCGACGGAACGACGCTTTTTTCTCGGGATCACGGGATTGGTCGTCCTGCGCCCGGGATGATGTTTCCGTTCCCCGGAGCGGAACTGCACCTTGAAATACCGGGAGGCCAAGAAACGAGGGAGGAACCATCAAGGCGTGGGAAGGCGGAGAAACTCGAATACAATCACCGACGATACCGGGGACGGCAAAGATCCGCATTTTCGTACGGATTCCGTGGTATTTTTTTACGATGACGAAAGGTCACGGATACGAGGCGGGGGCTGGAGTCCTCGAGGGTTCCCCGCGTACCTACCGCCACAGTCTGGCCCGTCCCTCGGTTTATAGGATCGGTTTTTCCCTTGCGAAATGGGTTCCGCGACCGGTTCTCTATGTTATCGCGGATCTCCTCGCGGACGTCACGCATCGGGCCGGGGCGGAGCCGGCCCGGAATCTCCAGGCGAACCTGCGATCCGCCTTCCCCCGATGGACCGACCGGGAAGTCGAGGAACTCTCCCGGAGAATTTTCCGGAACTTCGCCGGCAACCTGGTCGATTACGGTCGATTCCATACGATCAGCGACAAGGCGCTGGACCGCCTGCTTCCCTCCATCGAGCACCTCCACTACCTCGAGAAGTCCTTCGCGAAGGGAAAGGGGGTCATCCTCGTGACCGGGCACATCGGGAACTGGGAGCTGGGCGCCCTGTTCTTCGGGAGGCACGGGTACAAGTTCAACGTCGTGACGATCCCCGAGGGGAGCGAGCGGATCGATTCGATCCGCGGGACGTACCGCATGCGCCAGAACATCCGCACGATCGTCGTGGACGGCTCCCCGTTCGCCTCCCTCGAGATCGTGGCGGCGCTCCGCAGGGGTGAGATCGTCGCCATGCTCGTGGACCGTTGGGAGGGTTCCGACGGTATCCCTGCGAAATTCCTCGGGGAGATTCGCCGCTTTCCCCGCGGCCCGTTCGTGCTGAGCCGGGCGACGGGCGCCCCAATCCTCCCCGCGTTCATCGTCAGGGATGGAAACGGATACCGGGGAGTGCTCGACCCCCCCCTCTCCATCGATGAGGCGGAGGATGAACCCGGGGCGCAAAGAGTAAGCGAGTCTCTCGAGCGTATGATCCGGGCCAATCCGGACCAATGGTATAATTTCGCACCACGGTGAGGCGCATCCGAACGGGAAAGGAGATGAAGGGATGACGTCGTTGAAAGCATCCTCGCCGCGCAATGCGGTGTGGGCGGAACGGAAGGTGCCGCTCACGCTCGGAGGGGAGAAGGTTCCTCCCGTGCGGACCGCCCTCCCGAAGGAAACCCGCTCCCTGTGTCCGGAATGTTATCGAACTATCCCCGCCGGGTTATACGAAGAGAAGGGGCGGGTGATGATGCGGAAGCGTTGCGCGGATCACGGGACGTTCACCGACGTCATCTTCTCGGACGTTGAGATGTACCTCCGCCTCGAACAGTGGTATTTCGGGGACGGAGAGGGATTCGCGACCTTCGCCGACGGCATGGGGAAGGAGTGCCCGGACCGCTGCGGAATCTGCGCGTCGCATTCGACGCATACCTCCCTCGCCAACATCGACCTTACCTCGCGCTGCAACCTGTCCTGCCCGGTCTGCTTCGCGGACGCCAACCGGAATTCGTTCGAGCCGTCGTTCGGGCAGGTGATGAATATGCT
>JAJZRM010000343.1 GCA_021802685.1 Deltaproteobacteria bacterium
CTGGAAGAAGAAGGAAGGGGGCAATCCAGGCGGAATCGGCGACTTCGGGCACGTTTTGATGTCGTCGATCCGTCTTCATGCCGCCTTCTGGTCGATGGTGCGGCGCTGGTTCATTGCATCCGCTTCCGGGTACCCCAAATGGCCCCTGCTGGCGACAAGGACCATGTGACTTTTTGCAGGGGCGTCACTTTTGGATGTCCGCCGAACTGCCCACACAATGCCCCTTGTGATCCAGGCGGTGGGTGTCGAAAACGGAGCGGCACGCGGGGAAGACCCATTGCCAACCTCACAGGTGGTTCGCATCGGGAAACTTTCCGGTAGACGCTCCCGCGAGTGTAACGTAGCCGCCTTCCTTTTTCAAATCGCATTTCTTCGCGGCAGGATCGGATAAAATCGTTGTGGAGGAATTCGATTGGAGAACGGGAAACGTGGATCCTGACTTGCTTGCACGGAAAGCACGAACGCTCTCGGACCGGCTTCACGCCTGCGACCTTTGCCCCCGGATGTGCGGCGCCGACCGGACGAAGGGAGAACGAGGGGTATGCGGAACGGACGACCGCGTGATCGTCGCGTCGTATGGCCCGCACTTCGGTGAAGAGGCGCCCCTGGTGGGGTCTTCCGGCTCGGGGACCGTCTTTTTCTCCGGTTGTTCCCTGCAGTGCGTCTTCTGCCAGAACTACGACATCAGCCACCGCTTGTCCGGAGAGGTGGTGGACACCTCGGCGCTGGCCGGCATTTTCCTTGCCGTGGAGCGGATGGGTTGCCACAACCTGAACCTGGTGACGCCGACCCACGTGACGCCGCAAATCGTGGAGGCCCTGGGGATTGCCGCCTCGCGCGGGTTCTCTCTTCCGGTGGTCTACAACTGCGGAGGGTACGAGCGGGTGGAGATGCTCAAAGAGTTGGAAGGCATCGTGGACATCTACATGCCGGACCTCAAATTCCTCGATCCGGCGTTCGCCGCCCGGTATTGCGATGCGGCGGACTACCCGGAGGTCGCCCGGGAAGCGATCCGGGAAATGGCGCGGCAGGTGGGGCCGCTGGTTCTCGACCGCCGGGGGATCGCGGTCCGGGGACTCCTCGTCCGGCATCTCGTGATGCCCGGCGGGGCCTCCACCACGGAAGAGGTGATCGATTTCCTGGCGTTGGAGATCGGCCGGGACACGTACCTGAACCTGATGGACCAGTACCGCCCGTGCGGCACGGCCGTCGGGTTCCCCGAGATCGCCGTGCGCGTCTCCCGGAAGGAATGGGAAGATGCGCGGGCGTATGCCGTCCGGAAAGGATTATCCCGCCTCGACGGGAACGACTGAGAGGCTACGGGATCAGGACGATCTTCCCCTTGGCCCCCGGCGCCATCACGGTGACGTGGCTCTCCGGCGCGGAATCCAGCGGCAATTCCCTGGAAACGACGGGGCGCAGGGAACGATTTTCCAGCCCCGCCGCAAGCGCCGCGGTGACGGTTACCCGGTCGGCGTCCGGGATGTTGAAGAGGGTCATCCCGAGGATCGATGCGTCCCGGGACATCGTGTCCCTGGGGTCGATCTCCACCGTCCCCCGGCTTCCGATCACCACCACCCGCCCGCACATCGCCAGCGCCTTGAGGTCTTTGGCCAGGTTCACGTTGGAGAGCATCTCGAGGATGACGTCGAACCCTCGTCCTCCGGTGAGCGCCACGGCCTTGTCGAGGTGACCGGTGTCCTGGTGGTCGATGGCGTGGTGCGCCCCTTCCCGCGTCACCAGCGCCAGTCCTTCCTTGCTCCCCGCCGTCCCCACGACCTGGAGTCCCGCGGCCCGGGCGATCTGCACCCCCGCGATTCCCACCCCCCCGCTGGCCCCGTGGATGAGGACCGTCTCCCCGGGGACGGCCCGCGCCCGCTGGAAGAGCGCGCGCCAGGCGGTGTAGTACGGGACCCCGAGGGCGGCTCCCTGGGGGAAGGAGGCGTTGGCCGGCAACGGATGGACCCGGTTCGGCTCGCACAGGGCGAACTCCGCGTACGCGCCCGTGAGCGTCCCGGTGGTGTACACGCGGTCGCCCGGCGCGAACCCGCGCACCTCCCCGCCCACCGCCTCGACGGTCCCCGCGGCGTCGTGGCCGGGGGTGTAGGGAAGGGCGGGGGACCGTGCATAGGAACCGGATCGAATGTACGTTTCCACGGGGTTGACCCCAACCGCCCGGATGCGGACCAGCAGCTGTCCTCTTCCCGGAACGGGGGTGGGGACCTCTTCGAGGCGCATCACTTCCGGCGGGCCGAATTCCCGTACGCGGATCGCTTTCATCGGGTCCCCTTCCTTAAGTGGTTCAATTCATAATTACGGTAGCATTCGAGCGCCGGCCACTCCCGGGCATCCATGCCCTCCGCGGCACTCGGCCATCCATGGCCATCGCTGCCGACCCGAGCGGAGTTGTGCCCCTCCTGCCGGGAAAGGCGGATGGTATCGGCATCCGGGGGTACCCCAGGAAACGTACTTTGTCCGAGAGAGGGGCGCTCCTTGCGGCGTACTCCACAGTACGCCTCAGTCGCGCGCCTTGCCGGATGCGGCGCATCGACGCTCTCGGTGCGTTACCGTAATTATGAATTGAACCACTAAGATTTCAAGAATCGGTTTGCGGGTGAGATGCATCCCATCGCCTCGTTGTTTCCGTCGGCGCCGAAGCGGTACACTGACATTACACGATAAAAACCGGAGGTGCGCCATGGGCGATGACGACGGCAAGGTGATGATGGGGGCGTTGCTGGTGCTGGCGGGAGCGGTCCTTGGCGCGGGTGTGGCTCTTCTTGTCGCCCCGCAGTCGGGGAGGGAAACCCGGAAGGACATCGTGCGGCAAGCGAAAAAGGCCAGGCGGAAGGTCGAAGGGGCCGCGGGGGATTTCGCCGACAGCGTCTCCGGCATGGTCGATACGATCGAACTGAAATCGGAAGCGCTCATCGAGCAGGGGAAGGACCTGGCGAAAGATTCGAAAGAAGCGGTGCTGGAAGCGGTCGAGGAAGGGCAGAAGCGGCTGGGGCGGCAGCGGGATCGGCTGGCCGGCCTGTTGGGGTAACGCAAATCGATCGAGGGAAGAGGACGCATGGCATCGGACGAGGAAAAACCGGTTACGCCGGAAGAAGAAAATTTCGCGGAGTTGCTGGACCAAACGTTTGTCGCCCCGGTGCGGTACGAACCGGGGCAGAAGGTCGTCGCGCGGGTCATCAAGGTCGCTTCCGAATGGGTCTTCCTTGACCTCGGCCGGAAAGGGGAAGGGATCCTCGCGGCGAAGGAGCTGACGGACGAGGCCGGAAACGTCACGGTGAAGGAGGGCGACTCCATCGCGTCGTACTTCGTCTCCTCCGACGGAAGCGAGATGCTGTTCACCACGCGCGTGGGGGGAGGCGCGGGCGGGACCGCCCAGCTCGAGGAGGCGTGGCGCTCCGGGATTCCCGTGGACGGCCTGGTGGTGAAAGAAGTCAAAGGGGGGTTCGAGGTCCGGCTCCCCGGTGGCGCCCGGGCGTTCTGCCCTCATTCGCAGATGGGATTGTCTCGGGCGAGGAGA
>JAJZRM010000344.1 GCA_021802685.1 Deltaproteobacteria bacterium
TGCGCCGCGGAATGCCCGGCCATGGCGATCACCCTCAGGCACTACATGGACACCCAGATCCTGGCCGCCCTGGACGGCCTGATGGGCATGGAACGCTCCGGCGGGACCCGGGAGCGGGAGCCCCGTTACCCGGAGCAGGCGGGCGTGGCCCCGCCGCGCTGGCGCGAGAGCGGGGGAAAACGATGAACGACGAACCGCTCATCCTGGCGTTCTGCTGCCACTACTGCGCCTACGCCGCGGCGGACCTGGCCGGTTCGATGCGCCTGCAGTATCCGGACAACGTCCGCGTCCTGCGGCTGCCCTGCACGGGGAAGCTGGAGGCGAACTACGTGCTGGCCGCGTTCGAGCGCGGGGTCGACGGGGTCATCGTGGCCGGGTGTCTCGAAGGGGGCTGCCACTTCCTGGAAGGGAACCTGCGCGCCCGGAAGCGCGTCGAACGGGTCCGGCAGCTGCTCGCCGAGATCGGTCTCGAGCCGGAACGGCTGGAGATGTTCAACCTCTCCTCCGCCGAGGGCCCCCGGTTCGCCGAGATCGTCACTGCCATGGTGGAGCGGGTCAAACGGATGGGCAATAGCCCGTTGCGGCCGGACAGGGCCCGCGCGGAAGAGGGAGCCCTGGAAATGAGCCGGCAGGCGGAAGCGATGCTGGAAGGAGAGAAGCGATGATCGTGGCCGATCGCAAGAAGATCCCGGAAATCGTGGACATGATAAAGGACCACCGTCGTGTTCTGCTCGTGGGCTGCGGCACCTGCGTCACCGTCTGCCTGGCCGGCGGGGAACGGGAAGCCGGCATCCTGGGCTCGGCGCTGCGCATGGCCTTGCGGCTCCGGGGCCGGGGGGACGTCACGGTCGACGAGTGCACCATCGAGCGGCAGTGCGAGGACGCCTTCATCGACATCCTCGCCCAGCGCGTCTCCGAGTACGACGCGATCTGCTCGCTGGGCTGCGGGGCGGGCGTCCAGGCCCTGGCCGAGCGGTTTCCCCGGATGCCCGTCTACCCGGGCCTTGACACGCAATTCATGGGGATCCTCGAATCGCAGGGCGTATGGGCGGAGAAGTGCTCCGGCTGCGGCAATTGCCGTCTCGGGGAGTTCGCGGGGATCTGCCCGATCACGCGCTGCGCCAAGCGCCTGTTCAACGGCCCGTGCGGCGGATCGCGGGACGGGAAGTGCGAGATAAACCCCGACCTGGGTTGCGGCTGGCAGTTGATCCACGACCGCGCGGTCGCCCTGGGGATCCTCGATCGATTCGAGGCGATCGTGCCTCCGCACGACTGGTCGACCGGCCTGGACGGCGGCCCCCGCAAGGTGGTGCGGGAAGATCAGTGCATCGCAGGCCTCTGCACGCGGCCCTGAGGGGCGGCAACCCCCTTCCGGCCGCCGGAAGATATCAGGTCCGCGGCAGCGTGGGAGAAGATCGTTCGAACGGGTTACGCCCCGGCTACTTCCGGCGCGGATCGTCCCCGGGGTTGAGGTACGTTATCCCCCAGGGGCCGACTCCGTGGAGCTGGATGACGGTTTCTTCCTTGGTGAAGGCGAACATCTTTGTTCCCGACGGCATGATGGCAACGCTGCCGGGCGCCAACCTCTTGGTTTTTTCCGGGTCGAACTTCTCGCCGAACCCCAGGTGGAAAGCCCCCGACAAAACGGTGACGCGCTCGGTCACCGGGTGGGTGTGGACGGCGACCTTGTAATCGGCGGGAAACTTGAGACGGAACGTGAACGGACCGCCTGTCTTGAGGTCCCCCTCGATGACCGAGATCTTGGCGCCCGGCGGCATGGATGTTACGTCGGACCATTTGAGATTTTCCGGAATGGCGACGATGTCGCTCCCATTACGCGGTCCGCTGTCGCTTCCGACCTCGGACGGGAACGCAACGAGAAACGCCACGAGAAGCAACGAAATAGCGACGAGCTTCATAACAGATCTCCTTGCAATCGCCCAAACCAGTCCGCGGACCTGATGGAATTTAGATGCTGATCTCGTAGCCGACGGTGGCCGGTTTGGAGAAGGCGGACCTTACCGCCGCGTCGCCTTGCCGATGCGGCCGGCCGGCGATCCGGGGACTTTGCGGTCGATGTCCTCGATCCTCAGCAGAACGAGATCTCCCAGTTTTTCGGTCGAGATCAGGAACCGGATTTCCCGAACCCCGTCCGGCGTGTCGCAATCCGCATGCGCGCGCACCTGGTAATGGCTCTTCGAGGTCCGATGCGTGTCGGTCACGGTGGCCCGGATCGCGCAGGTCCGGCAGTGCACGGATTTGCCGCACCCACCGGGAAGCCGGGAGTTGATGCACTCGATCGCCTCGCCCCCGCGGCGTCCTTCGATTTGCCGCGGGTCGACACCCAAGCTACCGCAGGCGGAAAGGTTGCAGGTGACGATTCCGACGTCGTCATCCAGCAACAGGATCGGAAACTTCAACAGGTTCAGGTATTCCTGGAGGGAGGAGGCATCATGTCTCGAGAAAAGGTCTTCCCTGCATCCCCGGCAATAGCAGTGGGTGATGATCTCATCCGCTGTTATGTCGTCAGGGGATAATGGACTTCCGCACCATGCGCAATCGCCGTTCACGCCATGGTTGTCCCTTATGCGTTCTCCCTTTCAATATAATCCTTTTCCCTTTTTCCCTCCATCGTTTCCCGGCCGGCCGCCTGCGTTATCAGAACCGGAATCCCAGGTTGCCCGTCACGGTGAACCCGTCCAGCTGGATGTCCTCGCCCCCGAAGGACGGCTTGACCCATATGTATCTTCCCTCGGCTCCACTGAAGAAGGCCGGCGAGATGTTCAAATTCACCCCTCCACCGGCGTGAAGTCCGAATGCGGCTTCCGTGCCGCCGTCGAAGTTGCTGGGAGTGCCGGAGACGTCGAATTCCGTGATGTATGCGCCGATTCCGAACTCGCCGTAAGGCTCGATCGGCCCGATGGGAAGAGGGACCTTCGCCGTCAGGGTCACGGGAACGACCTTGAATTTCACTTCACCGGCCGGCACCGCCGGAGAGGCCTTGCTCTCGAAGTATCCGACCCCCAGTTCCGTTGCGAGGAAGGGAAGGAAGTAATGCCCGAACGCGATCTCCGCGACGAACCCGTCATCGCGTTCGAAGTGGATCGTGTCGAAGTCGAAATCGTCGCTTGGCGAGTAGAGTCCTCCCTTGAGCACCATGTAACTCGGGGGGAGCGAAGCTGCGGATGCCGGGGATGGCGCGCCGACCAAGGCGATTGCGAGAACCAGGAATACGACACACGCGGTTTTCATGGTTCCTCCTTTTATATCCTTTGATCAGGGAAAGAGTCGCTGTGGATTTTCCTTGGATGATCGGCCGCTTCGATTGTTTCAGGGATGCGGGAGATCGTCGCCGGCGCGGAATCGACTTCCGCCGGCCGCGAATCTTAAGCGAGGGATCTCGTCCCGTTGGAGGGGGGTAATGTCATGAAGGCAAAAATTCCGTTCATTTTATCGGTAGTCGCCATGTTTTCCCTCAACCTTGCAGGCATCGGCATTTCCGCGGGGATGGAAGAAGATA
>JAJZRM010000345.1 GCA_021802685.1 Deltaproteobacteria bacterium
CGTCGGAAACCGCGGGGGGCAAGGCACCGCCCCCCGCCTCATTCACTGGTTTTCCCCCGGGGTGACACGATGGCCTATCTCGATTACCGGAACCGCATAAAGCGCGTCGATTTCTCGAAAAACGAGAACGTCCAGCAGATTCCGAACCTTATACAGGTCCAGCAGGAGTCGTACGCGGAATTCCTGCAAACGGAGGTTCCACCCGAAAAGCGCAGGGAAATCGGGCTCCAGGCGGTGTTCAAGGGGATCTTCCCGATCGCCGACTACAACGGGCGCGCCTCCCTCGAGTTCCTCTCGTACGCCATCGGGGAACCGAAATGGTCGGAGGAGGAGTGCCGCGAGCGGGGGATGACGTACGCCGCCCCCATCAAGGTGACCGTCCAGCTGGTGATCTTCGACGTGGACGAGAAGACCGCGGCGCGGACCATCCGGGACGTGAAGGAGCAGGAGGTGTTCTTCGGGGAGATCCCGTTGATGTCCGAGAAGGCGACGTTCATCATCAACGGGACGGAGCGGGTCATCGTCAGCCAGCTGCACCGCTCCCCCGGCGTCTTCTTCGAGCACGACAAGGGGCGTTCCCACGCCTCGGGCAAGGTCCTCTTCTCCTCGCGGATCATCCCGTACCGGGGTTCGTGGCTCGACTTCGAATTCGACCACAAGGACCAGCTGTACATCAAGATCGACCGCAAGCGGAAGTTCCCCATCGCCGTCCTCCTGCGCGCCTTCGGCAGGTCGACGGAAGACCTGTTGAGAACCTTCTACGACGCCGAGGAGGTCCGCATCGAGGGGGAGAAGTGCTCGAAGGAGTTCCGCCCCGAGCTGATGGTGGGGCTCAAGATGCCCGTCGAGGTCCGCCACCCGGACCGGTCGGGGGAGATCGCCTTCAAAAAGGGAGTCAAGGTGAACAAGAAGCGCGCCGAGCGGTTCGCGCGCGAAGGGGTGAAGTTCGGCAGGATCTCCATCCCCGCCGAAGACCTGGTAGGCAAGGTCGTCGTCGCGGACGTCGCCGATCCGGCGACGGGCGAGGTACTGCTCGAATGCGGGCAGCAGATCACGGCGGACGCCCTCGAAACGCTGCGCGTCAAGAAAGTTCCCCTGGTCACCGTCTTCACCCTCGAGAACTCCGACCGG
Source organism: Deltaproteobacteria bacterium (assembly GCA_021802685.1). Lineage (GTDB taxonomy): Bacteria > Desulfobacterota > Deferrimicrobia > Deferrimicrobiales > Deferrimicrobiaceae > UBA2219. Next base: position 1,132 of record JAJZRM010000345.1, read on the forward strand.
GCCATCTGGGAAGGGCTCGTCACCGACAAGATCCGGACGCGGGAAGAGGCGCTGAAGGAGATCTACAAGAAGATGCGGCCGGGCGATCCGCCGACGAAGGATGCCGCGGACTCGCTCTTCACGAACATGTTCTTCAACCCGGAGCGGTACAGCCTCTCGCGGGTCGGCCGGCTCAAGCTGAACCACAAGCTCGGCGTCACGGAAGGGGACCTGGAAAACACGGTCCTGACGCAGGAAGACATCCTGCGCGTCATCCGGTACCTCATCGACCTGAAGAACGGCATCGGCGAGGCGGACGACATCGACAACCTGGGGAACCGGCGCGTCCGCACGGTGGGCGAGCTCATCGAGAACCAGTTCCGGATGGGGTTGGTGCGGGTCGAACGGGCCATCCGGGAGAAGATGGGGTTGCAGGACATCGAGACGCTGATGCCGCACGACATCATCAACGCGAAGCCCGTGTCGGCCGTCATCAAGGAGTTCTTCGGGTCCTCCCAGCTCTCCCAGTTCATGGACCAGACGAACCCCCTGTCCGAAGTCACGCACAAGCGGCGCGTCTCGGCCCTCGGGCCGGGAGGACTCACCCGGGAGCGCGCGGGGTTCGAGGTCCGCGACGTCCACCCGACGCACTACGGCCGGATCTGCCCCATCGAAACGCCGGAAGGGCCGAACATCGGCCTGATCGCGTCGCTTTCCACCTTCGCCCGGATCAACGAGTTCGGGTTCATCGAAACCCCGTACCGGGTCGTAAAGAACTCCGCGGTGACGAAGGAGATCGTGTTCCTCTCCGCGATGGAGGAGGAGCGGCACGTGATCGCCCAGGCGAACGCGGCCGTGGACCCGAAGAAGGGGAAGTTCCTTCAGGACACGGTCATCGCCCGGCAGGGCGGAGAATTCGCCATCGTCCGGTCCGCCGACGTGACCCTGATGGACGTATCGCCGAATCAGCTGGTCTCGGTGGCGGCGTCGCTCGTTCCCTTCCTCGAACACGACGACGCCAACCGCGCCCTCATGGGTTCGAACATGCAGCGGCAGGCGGTGCCGCTCCTGCGGACCGAGCCTCCCTTCGTGGGGACCGGGATGGAGTCCGTCGTGGCCCGGGACTCGGGGGCGGCGGTCGAGGCGAAGCGCGGAGGGACGGTCGAATCCGTGGACGCGCGCCGGATCGTGGTCCGCTCCGAGGAGCCCGACACGGGCGGAAAGTACGGCGCGGACATCTACACGCTCGTCAAGTTCCGCCGTTCGAACCAGAACACGTGCATCAACCAGAAACCGATCGTGACCCTCGGCCAGAAGGTCACGGCGGGAGAGGTGATCGCCGACGGTCCCGCGACCAGCCAGGGGGAGCTGTCCCTCGGCAGGAACGTCCTGGTGGCCTTCATGCCGTGGGGCGGGTACAACTTCGAAGACTCCATCCTGATCTCGGAAAAGATCGTGAAGGAGGACATTTTCACCTCGATCCACATCGAGGAATTCGAGTGCGTGGCCCGGGAAACCAAGCTCGGCAAGGAGGAGATCTCCGCCGACATACCCAACATCAGCGAGGAATCCCTCAAGGACCTCGACGAGAGCGGCATCATCCGGGTCGGCGCCCGGGTGAAGCCGATGGACATCCTCGTCGGGAAGGTCACCCCGAAGGGGGAAACCCAGCTCTCCCCGGAAGAGAAGCTGCTTCGCGCGATTTTCGGGGACAAGGCGGGAGACGTCAAGGATTCGTCGCTGCGGGTGCCGCCGGGGATCGAGGGGATCGTCATCGACGCGAAGGTCTTCACGCGGAAGGGCGGTGAAAAGGACGACCGGGCCCAGATGCTCGAGGAGCGCGAGCTCGACCGCCTGCATCGGGACCAGGAGGACGAAATCCGCATCATCCTCGAATCCGCCCACGGGAAGATGAAGGCGCTGCTCCTCGGTAAGACGTCGGCCGTGCGGCTGACGTCCGAGGACAAGAGCGAGGTCCTCCTCGCGAAGAAGAAGAAGATCACCGAGGAGGTCCTCGAGGGGATCCCGAAGGAGCGCTGGACCGAGATCGGAGCGGAGGAGGACATCACGATCCGGGAGCGGCTCTCCGACAAGTACCGCGTCGCCCTCGAACAGGTCGGCGTCGTGAAGGCGCTCTTCGAGGAAAAGATCTCCCGGATCCGTCGGGGGGACGAACTGCCCCCCGGAGTCCTCAAGATGGTGAAGGTGTACATCGCCATGAAACGGAAACTCTCCGTCGGCGACAAGATGGCCGGCCGCCACGGAAACAAGGGCGTGATCTCCCGGATCCTCCCGGAAGAGGACATGCCGTACACCAACGACGGCTCCCCGGTGGACATCGTCCTGAACCCGCTGGGCGTCCCGTCCCGCATGAACGTCGGCCAGATCATGGAGGCCCACCTCGGGTG
>JAJZRM010000346.1 GCA_021802685.1 Deltaproteobacteria bacterium
CCCCAGGGAGATCTGCCCGGTGAAACCGGTGAGAATATTGAGTCCGACCGCCCCGATGACCGCGATCAGGACCTGGAGCGCGATCCAGAGGTACTCCCCCTTCAACAGGAACGGGATCGCCGCCAGGGCCAGCATGAGGAATCCCATGCAGACCTTGATGAACGGCGTCTGGAAGATCTCGATGTCCTTCTCGTAGGAGGTCCGGAAATCTCCGCAAAAATGCATGTGAAATTCTCCCTGGGAACCGGTCTTCCCGAACTCACACCCGCTCGATTTCCTTCGTTCCGAACAGGCCGTACGGCTTGATCATCAGGATGACGACGAGGATCACGTACGGCGCGACCTCCTTGACGCCGCTCAAGTCCAGGTAGGACTTGCACAATCCGTCCGAAAGGTTTTCGAGCACCCCGATGATCAACCCCCCGAGGGCGGCGCCGAGGATCGAATCGAGCCCTCCCAGGATCGTCGCCGGAAAGACCTTCAGCCCGAAGTGATAGAGGGAGCTGTTGATCCCGTTGATGTTGCCGATCAGCACCCCGCCGATCCCCGAAACGATCGCCGAGATGATCCAGGAAAGCGCGAAGATAGACTTGACCGAGATCCCCATCGATTGGGCCACCTGCTGGTTGAACGCCGTCGCCCGCATCGCCACGCCGGTCTTGGAGAATTTGAAGAAAACGGAAAAGACGGCGAGCAGGACCATCGACAGGACGAAGCACCAGATGAACTCCTGGGAGACCGGCACCCCTGCCATGGATACCGTTTCCTGGGGGAACAGCTTCGGCTCGTATACGAGGATATCGTTCCCCCAGACGGCGGTGACGATGGAACGAAGCACCAGGGAGAGCCCGATGGTGACCATGATGATGGAGATGATCGGTTCCCCGATCATCGGCCGCAGGACCAGGCGTTCGATGATCACGGCCAGCGCCATGCCGAACCCGATCGTCAGGAGCAACGCGGCCCAGAAAGGCACCCCCATCTGGACGACGAAGGCGAAGCAGACGTACGAGCCGACCATCAGGAATTCCCCCTGGGCGAAGTTGACCACCCGGGTCGCCTTGTAGATGATCGTGAAGCCCAGCGCGACCGCCGCGTAAATGCTCCCCACGACGAGACCGCTGATGACGAGCTGGAGAAGGTATTGCGCCGTCATTCGATTCTCCTCACAGGTACCGGACGACGAGCGTCGTCTTGATGTTGGACGTCTTGCCGTCCTGGTACTTGATGACGGCATCGATGGGGATCGCCCGCTCCCCGGCGTACATCGCCTCGATCACGTGCTTGTACCGCTCCCCGACGAACGCGCGGCGGACCTTCCGGGTGCGGGTCAGCTCGTCGTCGTCCGCGTCGAGTTCCTTGTACAGGGGGATGAACCTCTTGATCCGCGTGGTCTCCGGCAGCCTGGAGTTGACCTTTTCCACCTCTTTCGCAAGCAGCTCCAGCACCTCGGGTTTCCCCGAGAGGTCGGTGTACGTCGTGTAGGAGATCCGGCGGCCCTCCGCCCATTTCCCGACGTTCGGGTAATCGATGCACAGCATCGCGGCGAGGAGGTCGCGCCCGTCCCCCAGGCAGACGCACTCCTTGATGTAGGGGGAGAACTTCAGCCGGTTCTCGATGAATTGCGGCGAGAACCGCGTGGCGTCGTTCAGGTGCATCACGTCCTTCACGCGGTCGATCACGATCAGGTGGCCGTCCTCCGTGAAGTAGCCCGCGTCGCCCGAGTGGAGCCAGCCGCCGGCGAGGGTCTTTTCCGTCTCCTCGGGGTTCTTGTAGTATCCGAGGAAGACGGACGGCGACCGCGAAAGGATCTCGCCGGAATCGGAGAGACGGATCTCCGTCCCGGGGATCGGTTTGCCCACGGAGTCGAAGTTGATGTCCCCTTCCCGGTGGATGCAGGAGATGCCCGAGATTTCCGTCTGCCCGTAGATCTGCTTGAGGTTCACGCCCATGGCGGTGAAGAACTTGAAGACGTCCGGTCCCAGCGCCGCCCCGCCGGTGGAAGCGGAACGGAGCCGCAGGAGCCCCAACCGGTCCTTCAGCGCCCGGAACACGAGGGTGTAGGCCAGCTTCTGGCGGAATCGCAGGGAGGCGGACGGCGTCGCCTTCCGGAACACCGCGTCGGCGTATTCGTACCCGACCGGAAGCGCCCAGTCATATATCTTCCGTTTCAGCCAGGAGGCGTCCATGACCTTCACCTGGACGGTGGAAGTCATGTTTTCCCAGATCCGGGGTGGGGAAAACATGACGGTCGGACCGATCTCCCGGATGTTTTCCTGCACCGTTTCGGGTTTCTCGGGGAAGTTCACCGTGAAACCGGTGAGCAAGGCGCTCGAAAGGGACATCATCTGCTCGCCGATCCACGCCAGGGGAAGGAAGGAGACGAATTCGTCCTTTTCGGACTTCGCATCCACCTCGATCAGGTTCGCCGCCATGCTGAGGAGGTTGCGGAACGAGAGCACGGCGCCTTTCGGGAAACCCGTCGTCCCGGAAGTGTAGCAGATGAACGCCATGTCCTCGTACCCGGTCCCTTCCACGTTCTTCCCGTACAGCCCGGGCTCCCTCTGTTCCAGGTCGCGGCCGAAATTCTCCACTTCCGCGAAATCCAGGAGGAAAGGCTGCCGGTAGCCGCGCATCCCCCGCGGGTCGCTGTAAATGATGCGGCGGACCTTGGGAAGCTGGTCTTTCATGTCCAGGATCTTGTCGACCTGCTCCTGGTCCTCGGCGACCACGAAGGCGGCGTCGGAATGGTCGATGATGTAGGCGACTTCCTTCAGCGTCGAGTCCTGGTAAAGACCCAGCGGGACCGCGCCCGCCGCCTGGGCCGCCACCTCGGCCCAAACCCATTCGGGCCGGTTGTCGCCGATGATCGCCACCTTGTCGCCGCGGGAAAGCCCCAGGGAAATCATCCCCAGGGAAAAGTACTTCACGTGTTCGTGGTACTCCTTCCAGGTGAACTCCTGCCAGATGCCGAACTCCTTCTCCCGCATCGCCACCTTGCGGTCGCCGAAGACCGCGGCGTTGCGTTCGAGGAGCCGCGGGAAGGTGCCGTGGGTTTCGAGGATCCCCTTCATCCGCGAAGTTCCTCCGGGTCCCGCAGGAAAACGTCGTCCTCCCCGATATACGCCTTGATGACCAGGGGATCGCTCGAAACCTCCGCGGGCGTCCCTTCCGCGATCTTCACTCCGAAATCGAGGACGCTCACCCTGTGGCTTATGTCCATCACGACGCCCAGGTCGTGCTCGATCAGCAGGATCGTCACCCCCCATTCCTCGTTGATGTCGAGGATGAATCGTGCCATGTCCTCCTTTTCCTCGAGGTTCATCCCCGCCATCGGTTCGTCCAGCAGGAGCAGCTTGGGCTTCAAGGCCAGCGCCCGCCCGAGCTCGACGCGCTTGCGCAGCCCGTACGCGAGCGTTCCCACGGGTTTCTTCCGGATGTTCTCGATCTCCAGGAAATCGATGATTTCCTCCACCGCTTTCCGGTTCTCGATTTCCTCGCTCCGGGCGG
>JAJZRM010000347.1 GCA_021802685.1 Deltaproteobacteria bacterium
CGAAGGCCAGCCCCTGGTCGGCGTACTTCTGCGCCTTGGCGGCCTTGCGGATCATGTCCCTGGGTTGGGACTCCGCCACCGTGCAGACGTACGGGATGTGGCACGCCGCGAAGATCTGCGCCGTGTCCTTGTGGTGCGTGGCTTTGCCGTGCTGGTACGGACCGTAATTGGACGTCGAGGTGGACTGCCCCAGCGGAACGGTGAAGGACAGCTGGGAACCGGTGTTCTGGTACCCCTGGTTGTCGTATTCGCAGATGATCATCCGGTTGTTGCGCATCGCGGCGCCGATGGACGGCCCCATCCCGATGTCGTGGCCGCCGTCGCCCGTGACCATGATGAAGGTGATCTTCTCGTCCTTGGGGATCTCGCCGCGGACCTTGCGCTCCTCGAACATCTCCACCACGCCGGAGAGGGTCGCCGCCCCGTTCTGGAACAGGTTGTGGATATAGGTGACCTTGTGCGCGGTGTACGGGTAGCCGGTGGTGACCACCATGCCGCACCCGGTGTGGAAGAGCACCACCACGTGCCCCTCGATCCCCTTCAGGAAGGTGTTCAGGTTCACGAAGATGCCGCACCCGGGACAGGCGCCGTGTCCCGGGGCGATCCGCTTCGGCCGCTCCGTGAGGTTCCGAAGCACGTTCCCCTTCACGTCCATCTTCCCTTCCGGCGTCGTCTCCACGCGGAGCAGGCCCGATGCCTTCGCCTCGGTGATCGGTTCGAACGCCTTGGGCGGAGTGAACGACGGGTCTCCGGGGTTGGCCCCGAAATAGGCGTACGGGACCTTCACCGAGCCGGTCTTCGCGATCTCGGCCGCCTCGCGCAGCATGTGCGCCGCGTCCTCGACGAAGTACTCCTTCCCGCCCGTGCCGTACACCCGCGCGGCCACCCGCGTCGCGTTGCCGGGAACGCCCTGGATGGCCGCCTTCACCTCGACCGCCATCGCCCCGCCGTAGGCGCCGTAGTTGTCCTGCCGGTCCGCCACCACCAGGCCCTTCACGTTCTTCAGGGCATCGCGCACCTCCGCGAGGGGGAAGGGCCGGATGACGTTGGGACGGATCAGCCCCACCTTCATGCCTTCCTTCCGCAGCGCGTCCACCGCCTCCTTCGCCGTCTCGGCCGCGGAATTCAGGATGAACAGCGCCGCGTCGGCGTCCTCCATCCGGTACCGCTCGAGGATGTCGTAGCGCCGGCCGGACAGGGCTTCGTACTCGGCGAAGACCTTCTTCACCACGTCGCGGGACCGGATCATCGCGTCGGCCTGCTGCTTCTTGTTGTTGATCTGGTCCGGGTCGTTCATGTAGGGGCCGATGGTCACCGGCTTGGACGGGTCCACCGAGGTCACGGTGGGGACGAAGGGCCCCAGGAAGTCGCGGACCACCCGGTCGTCGGCGAAGATCTCCACCCGGCGTTTCTGGTGGGAGGTGAAGAAGCCGTCGAACGCCACGAAAACGGGAAGGCGGACCGACATGTCCTCGCCGATCTTCGGGGCCATAAGGTTCATGTCGTAGACCGCCTGGGCGTCCGCCGCCATCAGGACGATCCAGCCGGTGTTCATCGCCAGCATGATGTCGCTGTGGTCGCCCCGGATGTCGAGGGGCCCCGACACGGCGCGGGTGACGATGTTGAACACCATCGGGAAGCGCTCCCCCGACTGGACCGGCAGCTGTTCGAACGCGAAGAGCAGCCCGTTCGCGGAGGTGGCGTTGAACACCCGCCCTCCCGCCGTGCTCGCCCCGAAGCAGATCCCCGCGGCGCCGTGCTCTCCGTCCCACGGGATCATCCGGATGGTGTGCTCCTCCGCCGCCTTCATCGCGTCGAGGGTCTCCGCGACCTCCGTGGACGGCGTGATGGGGTAGTACCCCATGACGTGGTAGTTGATCTGCTTGGCCGCCGTCGCCGCGATCTCGTTGCCGCTCTGGACGACCATCGTCTGGGCCGGGCGGCCGCCCGTTGCCTTCGCCGTCTGCGCCATTCGCCTTCTCCTTATTCCAGGAACTTGTGCTTCACGGTGATTTTCTCCATGTCCTGTTCCGCTTCCTTCGCCGGGACCAGGGCGCCGAACTTGCAGATGTGCGTGCACCGCAGGCACCCCTTGCAAAACTGGTAGTCGATCCCCCGCAGGACCATCCCGTCCTTCCCCGTCTTCGGGTCCTTCCCCTTTTCCCACACGAAGCAGTAGTCCGGGCAGGTGATGTCGCATTCGCCGCACCGCGTGCACTTGTCGACGAGGAAGAGCGGGATCATCCCCGTGCGGCTGGTGGAGAGGTCCTTGAACCGCATGTTCCCCACCGAGTAGATGGTCCCGCCGATCGGGGCGTTCTCGTACCCGAGCTTCGGCTCCTCCCGCCGGAACGGCGTGGGCGGGTACTTCCCGTCCGCCGGGAATTCCTGGAACTTCACTTCGTCGTAGCCGCGCCTCAGGGCCTCGAGGTTCCCCTTCATCAGGGAGGCGTACTTCTTCCCGAACTGCTCCTCGATGGCGCCCTCGACGGCCTTCCACTCGTAGAAGCCGGAGGCCTTCATGATCGCCCCCATCATGACCATGTTGACCCGGGAGCCGGTGGCCATGGCGATCTCCATGGCGTCGACCGAGCCGACCTTTCCGCCCTCGATCTTCAGGAAGTCCCGCGCCTCCGCGGGAGTTCGCCGGGTGTTCAGGATCACCACGGTCTTGCCGGGGGACGCCCCGGCCGTCACGGGGACCGATTTCGCCAGCGCCTCGTGGAAGATGGCCAGAACGTGCGGCTCCTCGACCGGGCTGTTGATGCGGACCTGGTCGTCGGCCTCGCAGATCCGGACGAACGCCTTGATCGGCGTTCCCTTCTTCTCCGAACCGTAGGAGGCGAACCCCGCCCCGTTCATCCCCATCCCGATGATGGCCGCCTCGGTGAGGATCTTTCCCGCCACGTTCGCGCCCAGTCCCCCGATGCTTTCCATCCGGATCTCGAAGAACCCGAGGTCGTTCTTCACCGGCAGCTTCACCGCTTTACCGCTCTGGCTCATGTCCTCTCGCCCCTTCCGGGAAAAAGTTGTATGTCGAAGGCGCCTACAGCTCGCGCCGCCCTTTCATCGCCCGCCCGACGGTGATCTCGTCGGCGTACTCGAGGTCCGCTCCCACGGGCAACCCGTGCGCGATGCGCGTCACGCGCGTTCCCAAGGGTTTCAGGACCGAAACGAGGTAGGAGGCGGTCGCCTCCCCCTCCGCCGTGAGGTTCGTCGCCAGGACGACTTCCGAAACGCCGCCCCGGCCGACCCGGTCCAGCAGCTCGCGGACGTGGATGTCGTCCGGCATCACGCCGTCGATCGGCGAGATCGCCCCGCCCAGGACATGGTATCGGCCTTTGAATTCCCCGCTTTTTTCGATCGGGACAATATCGGAGGGACCTTCCACGACGCAAACCATATCATCCCGGCGCGTGGGGTCCGTGCACAGGGAGCACGGGTCCTCGTCGGCAATGTTCAGGCATTTCGAGCATCTTATCACGGACTCCGGAATTCCGGCAATCGCG
>JAJZRM010000348.1 GCA_021802685.1 Deltaproteobacteria bacterium
GCTGTCAAGGGGTATTTAAACATAGTTTTAAAATCGTAATGAATCAGGACGGTTCCGGAAAATCCGCCGGTGGAGGAATCGACCGCTTCGCCCGGGCATATCTAAGATGTGCAAGGCAGGAAACGCGATTCCGAAAAATACCGAGGGAGGCGCTCATGACCCCTTTCCATGAGATCAAACAGGTACCACGTTTCCGGGCGATCGGCATGCGGGGAGACATGTCCCTCTGGGATATTGACACCGCATTGACACGGCTTTACGAGAAGGCATTGGAGGGCAGGTTGATGTTCCGGCAGCCTGCGTACGGCATACGGAGCGGAGAGGTCCGGATCCCCGACTCCTTCCATTCCGACTACCGGGTTCTCTTCCCCTTGAACGAGGAACCGGTGCGGACCCTGCCGGATACGGAGATCGTCGAGGTTCCGGAAGCGCGGGTCGCAGCGTTCGTGCACCGCGGCCCGTACGAGTGGATCCAGTGCACCTACGAAAAAGTGTTAGACTGGTTCCGGGAAAACCCGTATGAAGCGGACGGGGAACCCCGCGAGGTTTTTTTCGTCGCGCCCGACCCGCACGGGGGGGGGAGCCAGGACGACATGCTGACCGAGATCCAGGTTCCCATCCGGGCGGCCGCCTGACGCAATGCGCCGGAGGGATGAGGGCGGTTGAGCGACCGGGAGAAGATCTTTCTGACCCACATGTCCTCCTGCGCCGGTTGAGCGTCGAAACTGGGGCAGGGGGTCCTTGCCCGGATACTTGCAGCGTTTCCGCCACCCGATGACCCGAAGGTGCTCGTCGGATCCGCGCACGCCGACGATGCGGGGGTGTACCGCATCTCGGAGGACGAGGCGCTGGTCGCCACCCTGGACTTCTTCACCCCCATCGTCGACGACCCGTACGATTACGGCGCCGTCGCGGCCGCGAACTCCTTGAGCGATATCTACGCGATGGGGGGCGAACCGCTGTTCGCCCTGGCGATCGCCGCGTTCCCCGACGACGAGAAGACGTTGCCCCTCCTGGCGGACGTGATGGCCGGCGCCGTCGCCAAGGCGAAGGAAGCGGGCATCTGCATCCTCGGGGGCCACACGATCAAGGACAAGGAACCCAAGTTCGGCCTGTCGGTCACGGGGCGGGTTCATCCCGGCCGGATCTGGCACAACCGGGGGGCGAAGGACGGGGACGCCCTGGTCCTCACGAAGCCCATCGGGACCGGCGTGGCCACCTCGGCGATCAAGTGGGGGATCTGCCCGGCGGCCACGCAGGCCGCGGTGATCTCGTCGATGTCGCGCCTGAACGCCGGCGCCGCGAAGGCCGGGCGGGAGGTCGGCATCTCGACGGCAACCGACGTGACGGGGTTCGGCCTGATCGGGCATCTCATGGAAGTGCTGGACGGCAGCGGGATGTCCGCCGAGATCCGGCAAGCGGACGTCCCCGTCTTCCCGGGGGTCCGGGAGCTGCTGAAGCGCAAGCGGGTGGGGTTCCTCTCCGGTGGAGCCGGGTTCCCGGGGGCGGAATGGATCCATGGGGCGTTCGGACAGCCTCCCATCCCCGGCGGAGCGCGGGAAAACCTCGGGCACCAGGCCGGGCGGGTCCGTTTCCCTCCCCTGCTCCCCGCGGAAGAGGCGCTCCTCCTGGCCGATCCGCAGACTTCCGGCGGGCTCCTGATGTTCGTTCCGCAGGCGAAGGCCGACGCGTTGATCGACGCGTTGCGGCGGGGGGGCGACGGTGCGTGGCGGATCGGGCGGACCTACGCGGCCGGTCCGCTCGACGCGCAGCGGGTCACGGTCACATGAAAATCCTCCTTCCCGTGACCATCGGCCCTTCCTTCCGGGACGCCCTGTCCCTGGCGATGGAGGTTGCGAAAGCCGGCAGGGAGAAGATCCGGATCCTCTCCGTGATCGACCGGGGAGAGATCCGGCGGATCGAGGAAGGCGCGGGGCCCGGCGCCATCCATCTGGCGCAACGCGCGGCGGAAGAGATGGAGAAACGGATGATGGAGGAAGCGGCCGAAACCATCCGCGAGGCGTCTCTCCATTGCGGGCAGGCCGGGGTGACGGTCAAAGGAGAGATCCGGGAAGGGGAGCCGGAGGAGGAGCTCCTGGCGGCGGCGGGGGGATGCGACCTGCTCGTCGCGGCCGCGGCTTCCCATTTCGATCCCGGCCTCGAGGACAAACCGGGGCGGTTGGTCCTGTCGATGATGCGGGACGGGGGGATCCCGGTGCTCCTTGCCTGCACGCCGTACAGGCCGGTTCGCACGGTCGTGGTGGGATGCGGGGGAGGAAGCCGGACGGAGCGCGCCGTGGGGGCGATGACCCGCCTCTCCCTCTGGAAGGCCGGGTGCCGCGTGATTCTCCTGGCCGTGGACGACACCCCTGAAAAGGGCGAAGCGCGCCTGTCCGCGCCGCGGCGGATCCTTGCCGATGCGGAGTACCCGCCGTGGGAGGAACGGGTGATCCCCGGCCTTGCGCAGGAAGCGGTTTCCGAGTTCTGCGAGGCGGAAAAGGCGGACGCGGTCGTCCTCGGAGGGTGGGGGGAGCACTGGTGGGACAACCTGCTGGGCCGCTCCATCACGGGGCGCCTTATCGAGGAGGGGCGCCGCCACCTCTTCCTCTACATGTAAGGCGGGACCCGGTCATTGCCTGCGCATGATCCCGCCGCCCTCGGTTTTTCCCTCCCCCTCTGGTCCGTCCTGCCGTTCGCGGGCCTCCTCCTGTCGATCGCCCTTTTCCCCCTTTTCGCGCCGGGATTCTGGGGGCGTCATTTCGGCAAGGTGTCCCTTGGGTTCGGCCTTCCGGTGGCGGGGTATTTCCTCGTGCATGCTCCGCGGGAGCTGCTCCACACGGTGTTGGAGTACGGTTCCTTCATAGTGCTCCTGGCCGCCCTGTTCACCGTTTCGGGGGGGATCCTTATCAAGGGGGCGATACGCGCCACGCCGGGGATCAACTGCGCGTTTCTGGCGGTCGGAGCCGTGCTGGCGAACGTCCTCGGGACCACGGGGGCGTCGATGCTCCTGATCCGCCCCCTCCTGCGGGCGAACGCCGGCAGGAAGCGGGCGGCCCACCTGGTGGTCTTTTTCATTTTCATCGTCGCCAACATCGGGGGGGTCCTCACGGCGATCGGCGATCCGCCGCTGTTTCTCGGCTACTTGAAAGGGGTGCCGTTTTTCTGGACCTTGAAGCACCTGGGGTTGGTGTGGCTCCTCACCTGCGGGATCGTGATCGGGATTTTCTACCTGGCGGACCGCAGGGTGTTCGCCCTGGAAATCGTCGCGCGCGACGGTGGCGATGCGGCCGGAGAATCGGCAGGCGATGCGGCCGGGGAGGCGGCCGGGCGGGCGGTGGGAGCGATGGTGGGAGCGACGGCGGGGGGGACGGCGGGGGAGATGACGGGCCGGGCGTTCTCCATCGAGGGGAAGGTCAACTTCCTCCTGCTGGGGGCGGTGATCGCCGCCGTCTTCCTTCCGACTCCCTGGCGCGAAACCGCGATGGTTTCCGCGGCGG
>JAJZRM010000349.1 GCA_021802685.1 Deltaproteobacteria bacterium
TTCCTTGCGCATGTAAGCCGCCATCACGTCGAGGTAGTCGTCGCACACCTGGTACCCCAGCCCCCGGGACCCGGAATGGATGAAGAAGACCGCCTGCCCCCGGAACAGCCCGTACGCCGCGGCGGCCTCGGGGAAATAGATCTCCTTCACCTCGTCGATCTCCAGGAAATGGTTCCCCGCCCCCAGCGTCCCGAGCTGGTCCAGGCCGCTCTTCTTCGCCACGTCGGAGACGGCGTCCGGATCCGCGCCGGGGAGCTTCCCCCCGCTCTCGGTGGACTCCACGTCCTCCTCGGTGGCGTACCCCCGCGATGCCGCCCACCGCGATCCCCCGGCCAGCACCTTGTCGATCTCCTGGAGGTTGAGCCGCACGAAGCCTGTTTTGCCCACGCCGGACGGGACCTCCCGGTGCAGGACCGCGGCCAGTTCCGGGAGACGCGGGCGCAACGCCGCCATTTCCAGGTTCGAGCGCAACAGCCGCACGCCGCAGTTGATGTCGTACCCCACGCCGCCCGGGGAGATCACCCCTTCGTCGACGTCCATCGCCGCCACGCCGCCGATGGGGAAACCGTATCCCCAGTGGATGTCGGGCATTCCGATGCTGCGGGAGAGGATGCCGGGGAGATGCGCCACGTTGATGACCTGGCGAAGCGCCTGGTCCCGGACGATGTCTTCCATCATTTCGGGGGAGGCGAACACCAGGCCCGGCACGAGCATCCCGCCCGACCGCGGGATTTCCCACGCCGTGTCCGATAATTGGGACAAGGAGATGTCTTCGAACCGCACGGAAGCCTCTTGCCCGCACCTCCGCCGGCCGTCGGGCGCCGGCATCGGGTAGGCGGGTTACACGTCCAGGACGAACCGGGCAGTGAACTCCGAGGGCCCCTCCGTGACGGCCAGGGCGTGCGCCGTGACCGCCTTGATCTCCCGGCACACGATGTGCCGGGCGCCTTCCAAAAGTTCCCCCTGGACGGCGACGACGATCCTGCCACCTAACATGGTAGCACTCGCTTCCCGGACAAGAAACCGGTCGAGGGAAAAGAGAAGCAGCGCCTGTCGCAGGAGGGAAAGAAACCGGTCTTCCCGGGGGCCGGATCCGGCATCGAAGGTTCGCCGTTCGATGCGGCGGACCTTCCGGCGGTCGGTCAGGAGGGAAAACACCGCCTCCACGGAGGCGGCGCACAGGGAAGGAAAGTCGGCGGCGCGGACCTCGACGAGCAGGTCGGCGGTGTGCGGCAGCAGGCGGTACCCTTTCCGGGTCACATCCCGTCCAGCAGGCGGTGGGCGAAGAAGGACGGCAGCCCCGCCGCGATCACCTTCGCGCGGGCGGCGTCGATGTCGTACGGAACCCGGATCCAGGTCACCTCGCGCGCTTCCGCGTCGAACAGCAGAAAGGAGGCGTCCGGGTTCCGGTCCCGGGGTTGCCCCACGCTGCCCGGGTTGAGGAGCGCCCGGTCCCCCTTGGAGAGCCGGAACTTCCCCGGGGGAACATGCTCGATCCCGCCGCCCGCCCGGCGCACGAACCCCCCCGCCACGTGGGTGTGGCCGAAAAAGACCGGCCCGTCCGGCCCGGAAGCGGGGGGGGAAGCCAGTTCCTCCGCCGCCTGCTCGACGGAGTGGATGTACCGGTCGGGGTCGCCCTGGGAGCCGTGAACCAGGAGCGCGCATCCCCCGGCATCGAGCCGGTTCGGCAAGGCGGCGAGGTACTCCCTGCTTTCCTTCGTCAGGTGGTCCCGCGACCAGAGGGCCGCCGTCCGGGCCGCCTCGTGGAAATCCATCCCGCTGGAGCGCCCGCACGCCACGGCGTCGTGGTTCCCGCACACCCCCCCCGCCGTGTTCTCCATCGCCCATCGGACGCACTTCTCCGGTTCCGCGTTGTACCCCACCAGGTCGCCGAGATGGTATACCCGGTCGGGCCGCCGCCGGCCGAGCTCCCGGACGACCGCGTCGAGCGCGTCTCCATTGGCGTGGAGGTCCGAGAGGACGGCGATCTTCACGCGGTGACCGCCGCCTTCATCCCCATGCCGGGCGCGAGCACGCGGACGGCCTTCTTCCGCGCCGAGTACTCCCGGACCAGGTCCATGAAGATGTCGAGCTCGTACCGGCGGTCCGTGCGCGTTCCGTCGTAGTAGAGCACCCGCACGGGCAGCCCGTCGCAGTCGCGGGAGAGGCGCGGGTATACCGCTTCGGAGACGATGCCGTTCATGCAGGAAAAGGGGTTGATGTCGAGCACGCCGTCCGCCCCCTTGCGGTGGAGGTACACCGACTTCCCCACCGACAGGAGCATTTCGCCCAGCGCGCCGTCGGGAAGGAGGTACGGCCTGGCCAGATCGAGGATCTCCCGGATGTCGTGCGGCTCCTCGTACCCCCGGAAGTCGTCCCCGAACACGGAATGGAGCTCCGCCTCGTCCTTGTGCTGGAAGTGCCACTTGAGCTTCGCGCCGAACATCTCCATCGTCAGGTGCTTCCGGAACCTCTTGAGCGTGCGGATGTGCGCGGCGTTGGTGTACCAGAGCCATTCGCTGACGTCCGAGATCCAGCACTCCCCGCCGGCTTCCTCCACCTTGCGCACCACGTCGTCGTTGCTGAAGTTGTTGAGGCGGCAGAAGATCTCCCCCACGATGCCGATGAGCGGCAGCGGAACGGAGGCATCGGCGGGCACGGAGCGGAGCAGGCGCCTCCCGCAGGCCAGCGACTCCTTCATCCGCTCCATCCGTTCCCGGGTATTCCCGCCCCGCGCCTCGACGGTACCGCAGAAATCGGACAGGGACCGCCGGTACGCCGCGTCCGCCGCTCCTTTCACCGTTTCGTAGGGACGGATCCGCAGGAGGAGCTTGGTGAGCTGCTCGGCGCCGATCATGGCCCGCCAGGCCGTGCGCAGCAGTTCGCCGGCGGGATCGCCGACGCCGCTGTATCCGTCCTCGCAGGTCGGGGAGACGACCAGGACGTCGCCGTACCCCATCTCCTTCAACACCCCCTTGATGTACGGGCCGTACTGGCCGAAGCGGCACGGGCCGTCCGAGGTCGGCATGAAGAGCGCCATCCGGTCCGCCCGGACCTTGCCGTGCACCAGGAGCTTGAGGACATCCCCGAGCGTCACCTTCAGGGGAAGGCACTCCTCCCCGGAGGAGTGGCGCCCGCCGAGCACCAGGGTCTCCTCGTCGGAAGGAGGCATCGGCTGCGCCTCGATCCCAACCGAGCGGAACGCGGCCGCGATGGCCCGGACCCCCGCTTCCGTCATCGAGGGGAAGTAGACCGTTCTGCCGGACAGCGGCGAACCGCTCACTGTTGCGCCCATGGGCGGAGCACCCCCTTGCTGTCGAGATACGCCTCGCACCGGGTCATGTACCCGGCGTCGTTTCCGTGGCCGTCGAACTGAAGCGTGAGGTACGGCGAGCCGGACGCCCTCGTGATGAAGTGTCGCACGAAGGAGTCGGGCCCGCACTTGAAATTCGTGATGTAGATCGTGTGGAACTTCGGGTAGGTCCGGCACCACTTC
>JAJZRM010000350.1 GCA_021802685.1 Deltaproteobacteria bacterium
CTTCTGCGCCTTCCCGTAGAAGGCGTCGTAGTAGCCGGCGGAGAGCGCGTAGGTGCCGATCATGATGCGGCGCTTCACCTCGTCGCCGAACCCCTCCGCCCGCGTCCGGGACATCATCTCGATCAGGCCCGAGGCCCCTTCCGCCCTGTAGCCGTACCGGACGCCGTCGTACCTCGCGAGGTTCGACGACGCCTCCGCGGGGGCGATGAGATAGTACGTTGAAAGGGCGAACGAAGTGTGCGGCAGCGAGACCTCCACCGCGACGGCGCCCTGATCGGTGAGGGCCTTCAGCGCTTTTTCCACCGCGGCGCGAACCTCGGGGGAAAGTCCCCCGCCCCCGAAATACTCCTTCGGTAGGCCGACGCGAAGTCCCTTGACCGGACGCCCCACGGCTGCGAGGTAGTCCGGCACCGGGAGGTTTACACAGGTCGAATCGCGCCGGTCGTACCCCGCGATCACGCCGAGCAGCGCCGCCGCGTCGGCCACGGTCCGCGCGATCGGGCCGCCCTGGTCGAGCGACGACGCGAAGGCGATCATCCCGTAGCGCGACACCCTGCCGTACGTCGGCTTGACGCCCACCACGCCGCACAGGGAGGCCGGCTGGCGGATCGAGCCGCCGGTGTCGGTCCCGACGCCGGCGAAACACATCGCGGCGGCAACCGCCGCCGCCGTTCCTCCCGAAGAGCCGCCGGGGATGCGCGACAGGTCCCACGGGTTGTGGGTGGGGCCGAAGAAGGAGGTCTCCGTCGAGGAGCCCATCGCGAACTCGTCCATGTTGTGCTTTCCCGGCACGACCGCTCCGGCGGCGAGAACCTTTTCGGTCACGCAGGCGTCGTAGGGAGGGATGAAGTCGTGCAGGATCCGGCTCCCGCAAGTGGTGCGGACGCCGCGGGTGCAGAAGATGTCCTTGAGCCCGATCGGAACGCCGTGAAACGGACCGCGGAGGACCCCCCTCGCCTGCTCCTCGTCGCACGCCGCGGCCTGCGCCGCCGCGGCTTCCGGGAGGACGGTGACGTACGCGCGGACCTTCGGGTCGAGCGCCTCGATCCGCGCGAGGAGCGCGCCCGTCAGCTCGCGGGAGGAGATCTCCTTCTCCCGCACCCTGCGCGCCGCTTCGAGAAGGGTCCACTCGTGGATGGGAACGTTCGCCATGGCGCGCGGACCGCCCTCCTAATCCTCGATGATCCGCGGAACGCGGAAACAGTCGTTCCGCCGGTCGGGGGCGTTCGCAAGGAGCGCCTCCCTGTCCCCGAACGGCTCCACCACGTCGTCGCGAAAGGGAGTGCCCGTCTCGATGGCGTGGGACGTGGGAACGACGTCCCGGGTGTCGAGCCGGTCGAGCTGCTTCACGTAGTCGAGGATGGCTGACAGCTGCCCGCGAAGGCGCTCGGCCTCCGCCTCCGGCAGCGAAAGGCGCGCCAGGCGGGCGACGTGCAGAACCTCTTCCCGCGTGATCGCCATGCGAGCCCTCCCGTGGAATGAAAAATGAATTTACCATACCGGCAGGGGGGAGGCAAAACGCCGCCGGGCTTAACGCCGTCGGACTCCCGAACCTCTACGGCGTTTCCGGCTTTGTCAGCTGATCGTAATTGACGACCCGGTTTCTCCCGCCGCTTTTCGCGGCGTACATCGCGAGGTCCGCATGCCGGATCACATCGTCGAGCGTGTCCCCGTTCCGGAACCCGGCGATGCCGACGGAAACGGTGACCGGCACCGGCCGTCCTTCCGGGGGCATGGGAAACCGGCTGTCGGCGATGAGTTGACGGAACCGCTCGGCGGGAATCCTCGCCTCCTGATCCGTGGTTTCCGGGAGGAGGACGACGAACTCCTCCCCGCCGAACCGGAAGGCGGAATCCATCTGCCGGATCGCCGACCTCAGCTTGTCGGCAAACCCCACCAGCAACAGGTCCCCCCCCGCGTGGCCGTACGTGTCGTTGAACTTCTTGAAGTAGTCGATGTCGATCAGCAGGACAGAGAACGGGATCTTTTTCCTGACCGCGCGGTCCAGCTCGTTCTGCATGATCGGGTAGAGCTGTCGCCGGTTGAACAGGCGGGTCAGGCTGTCGGTGTTCGCCAGGACCTGCAGATCCTCCTCGTACGCCTTGATCTGCGACACATCCCGCATGATGACGGTATAGAATCTCTTCCCTCCGCTGATGCTCTCCGAAACGGAGATGTGGAAGGGGATCTTCTTGCCGAATCTCGAGACGGCGGTGGATTCCACGTACTTCCCCGACTCAGGGCGCGAGGCGTACCGGGCGAGAACCTCCCATGTGCCGTCCTCCCCCGATCCAAGCAGCCGGCGGACATCCAACCCGACGATTTGCTGACTCGGATACTCGAATATGTCTTTGGCCGCCCGGTTCGCCATGAGGATCAGGCCATCCTCGTCGACGCTGAGAATCGCGTCGCTGGCCGTCTCGAACAGGGTCCGGAATTTCGTTTCCGACTCCGCCAGGTGGTTCTGCAGCGCCAACCGACCGGAAATATCGTGGAAGAATCCGATCGTCCCGATCTCCCTGCCGCCTTCGTGGAGCAACTCGCAGGAAAGCCGGATGGGGATCGATTTTCCCGTGCTGGACACGATCTTCGTTTCGAAATCCAGGAGCCTGCCGCGGCCGCCGTAACTCTCCGAGTAGATGTACTCCTTGACTTCCCTCGCGCCGCCGGGCGGGTAGAGCGCGGAGGCGCGTATTCTTCCGATCGCCTGGGCGGCCGTGTACCCGAAGATCCCCTCCGCGCTCGCATTGAACAGGAAGATGTTCCCCGCCGTATCGTTCCCGATGATCGCGTCCGGGCTGTTCTTCAGGATGTTGTCGAGAAATTCGGACTTCTTCCGTATCTCTTCCTGCAGCGTCACCTGCTCGGTAATGTCCTCGGATATTTCCACGACGCGGCGGACGGTCCCATCGGGCTCCCGGATCGGGTAGGCCGCAAGCCGGATCGTCTGCGATCCCCCTTCTTTACTCTTGTGGAGGTGCAAGCACTTGGCGACGCGTCCCGTATCCGCCGCCAGCCGGACCGGGCACTCCTCTCCGGCATCGCGGCACGGTTTATCGATCCGGTGCGTCACTTCGTAGCAACGTTTACTCCGAATTTCCTCCAGGGAGATGCCATACGATTCGATAAAAGACCGGTTCGCATGGAGAATCATGTAATTTTCAGCATCCACGACAACGATGTTTTCCCGGATGTTGTCGAAAACCAGCGAGAGGAATCCGGAATCTTTCTCCATCCCCGTCCTTTTCCGAATACAGTATTTATCCGGCTACTATCCTTGTCGGCCTTATCGGAACTTTTCCCAGTAAACTTTAAGGGATCTTGCACTCTTCCAGGGAAGGAGCGTCCTCCCGCTGTGCCCTCCGTTATTCCTACGGTGAGGGTACCCCAGGGAGCGCATTTCGTCCGGGAGTGGGGTGCCCCCCGTTTTTATTGCCGCGGGGGTACCCCACCT
>JAJZRM010000351.1 GCA_021802685.1 Deltaproteobacteria bacterium
GATCAGGGAGGACGTGGTCGGCTTCATCAAGGAGCAGGTGGCCCGGGGGAAAACGGTATACGTCTACGGCGCCTCGACCAAGGGGAACACGCTGCTCCAGTATTTCGGGCTGGACCGCACCCTGATCACCGCGGCAGCCGAGCGGAATAGGGACAAGTGGGGTAAGGAAACCGTGGGGACGCGCATCCCCATCGTGTCGGAAGAGGAGGCGCGGGCGGCGAAGCCGGACTATTTCCTTGTGCTCCCGTGGCACTTCCTCGAGGAGTTCCGGCTGCGGGAGAAGGCGTACCTGCTCTCGGGCGGGAAGTTCATCGTCCCGATGCCGCACTTCACATTGATCTGATCGTCGTGCATCCCTGATTCGTGGGGCGTTTGCCCATCATGTTTTCCCTGCTTTTCGCGAGCTCGTAAATGGGCATGATCTTATGCTTCCTGAATGTCTTGAAATACCACAGCATGTACGAGTTCAGCGCCTGCTGCGGCAGCAGCGAGATGGCAAGGGCAGCCAGTTTCCACGGCCCGGATGCGTTGCTGGGCGCGACGATCTTTTCGTACATTTCCCGTGAGTAGGAACCGAGCGCCCGGTAGAGCCTGAGGGTTTTCAGCCTCCTCCATGGTTCCGGTTTCACCCGCTTCCGCCTGGCCTCGACGGATATCCGGTCAAGCGACCCGATTATGTGCGGCCATTTCATCATCCAGATCTCGAACGAGCGCGATGTCCAATGGGCGTTGCCGTAGCGTATGGTGATGTAAGGATGTCCAATGACCCGGGCGTTGCCGGGCAGCGGTTCCTGGAAGATGACCCCGACGTGTATGAACTCGGTGCCGAAATATCGGGCATGTTCCCGCTCCAGCCACGTCTTGCGTCGGATCACGACGCACCCGATGAAGGATATGGTGGGGACGATCCGCCGGAACAGACCTTCCATGTCATCGGGTCGATACGTTTCATCCTCCCGGTTGTCGAGCATGGACGGATGGAGCAAGGTCGAGAAGTCCCGGTCCATCACGTCGGCGTTGACGATGACCAGGCAGGGATCGTTCCGCAGCTCGTCCAGTACGCGCCGCACCGCCCCCGGCTTGAACAGGTCGTCGTCCGGAAACAGCCAGCAGTATTCGCCACGGGCGTATTCGACCGCCTTGCAGTAATCCTGGTCGACCCCTCCCTTCACCGGGAGCCGGATGTACCGAAGTCCGGGGCAGTCGGCGGCGTAGCGCTCCATGACCGTCCGGGTGGCATCGGTCGAGGCGCCGTCCACGACGACAATCTCGACCTCGCCGGTGAGCTGGCGGATGATGCTGTCCAGCGTCTCCCCTATGAAGGCCGCGCGATTGTAGGTGGCGATGCAGATCGAGAGGAGCGGGGGGTTCATTTTTTCAGGAACTCCAGGAACACGACCCCTTCTCCCGGAAGTTCCTCCGGCGACGGGAAATATCCGTATTCCGTAGCCATCATGTACGCCTCCCGCCAGAACGGATACCGCCCGCCGAGGACGCGCTTCATGGTCGCGTTCCGGAAGAACAGGCCGTACGTCTTCTCGCCGTAGACCGCCATGTGCTCCGGCGGCCCGGTGATGCGGAAAATCTTCTCCTCGAGCCTCTTCTCGTCGTAGTAGCGCTGCCAGAAGGTGTACCCGTCGCTTCCCGGTGGCAGCACCCCGTACTGGTTGTCGCTGATGTACTGCTCCATGGGTTGCGACATGCACGGCAGCGTCAGCACAAGTCTCCCGCCGGTCCGCAGAAGGGACCACATCCGTTCGACCGCCTCGCCGTCCGCCGGTATGTGCTCCAGCACGGAGATGCAGGTGATCAGGTCGAACGACGACGGCTGGAAGGACGACTGCTCGACCGTTCGCGCGCCGAATCCGCACCGTTCTCCGACCCCGAACGCCCGAAACATCCTCTCCGTGTCGCGTATGTCATTTGCGTCCGGGTTGATGAGCTCCGCGGTTGCCTGCCGGTTGGATCGCATGAGCATCAGTGGGAGAAGGCGAGGCGAGGAAACATCCAGGTAGTGCGTAAACGGCAACCGGCGAAGTCTTTCCCACGACACACCGAACTCGAAATACCGAGTCGAATCCATGGGGAAAAACATCAGGCTGTAATGGCCTCGCTTGAGGCGTCGGGTGACCAGTGAACTCACGCCGAGCCACGCGCATTTCAAATGGAAAAAGAGTCCCGGCACGCCGGCGAGGAATGCGGCCAAGCCGTATGCGGGGACCAGGACGTTGCCTGCGAGCCGCATCAGCAAGGACCGCAATCCTCGACACTGCATGGCAAGCGGCACTTCGATGTACTGTTTTCTCATCCCAGGGTTCCTTGATGGTTTGACAATATATGCCGAAGGCGGCGCTCGAATCGCCACCGTTTGAGGAACCCGCGCGGCATCAGTTCCTTGATGATCCGCATCCGGTTCCCGATCTTGAACCGCCGGGATTCCGGGCTCCGGGCATGCGCGTCCTCCTTCAGATACGACTCCACGAGGTCGAGCTGCCGATCCCGCGGATGGGGTGGAGAGTATCGCATGCCGAATTTTCTCTCAAGGAGGCGGCGGTTTTTCTTCAAGAGCTCCCTGGTTTTCCGGGGGGTCTTCCCGAACGAGGAGCTCCCCCGGTGGTAAACGAACACATCCTCCCGGCAGATGAGCCGGTAACCCGCCTTCAGCGTTCGAAGGCAGTAGTCGTCGTCCTCGTAAAATCCCAGATCGAAGGCCTCATCGAGGAGACCCACCGTGTCCGCCGTTTCCCGGCGGAGCGCCACGCAGAAAAATCCCAGCCGCTCGGTCTCGAAGGTGTCCCCCCGGCTTTGCAGTACCCATGCCGCGCCCTCCGCGAGAATCTCGGCCGGGGTGATTCCGCGGGTGAAGATTTTCTGCTCATTGCCGACCGCGTTGGAAACCGGCCCGACCAGACCGATCGAGCCATCCTGTTGGAGGGACGTGCGGAGCCCGGTAAGCCAACCCTCGCTGACCTGGGTGTCGTTGTTCAGCAGCACCAGGACGCTTCCCGATGCCGCCCTGATGCCGTCGTTGTTTCCGCCGGCGAAGCCGCGGTTGGCCGTGTTCAGCACGCAGCGCAGGCGCGGCTCCCGGCGGGCCCGTTCCGTCAGGTAGGTCGGCGTCCCGTCCGAGGAGTTGTTGTCTACGACGACGACTTCGTAATCCTCGTCTCCGGTGTGCCGGAAGATGCTGTCCAGGCAGGGGACGGTCGCCTCGTAGAGGTTGTTGTAGGTTACAAGGATGATGCTGGTTTCGGGCATGGGCATCTTTCCGCCGGTCCGCCGGGCGTTCCCGCAGCCGGTCTACATTGATCTTAATGTAAGCCTCCCCCCGAAGTCTCCTGTGCAGTTGCCGGCGAAAGGCACTGAAGATTCAAGGGGAAACGTCCGATAAACATAAGGACCGGTGCGGTAAATACGATGGTCGAGGTGATCGGCATGGTGTCCACGAGC
>JAJZRM010000352.1 GCA_021802685.1 Deltaproteobacteria bacterium
CGATCTGAAGTTCCACATCGAGCAGTACCGCATCGAACCCAGTTAAAGGGGGCCGGGACGATTCCGTCTTGACGATCTCCCCCGGTCTCCCTATATTTATTACCTCGCCGCGATTTCTTGCTCGCGCGCCGGCCGGCGTAGCTCAGTGGTAGAGCAGCTGATTCGTAATCAGCAGGTCGTCGGTTCAATCCCGACCGCCGGCTCCACGTTATTTTCCATGCCGATATCGTGAGGGATTGAACCCAAGACCGCCGACGGGCAGGGAGGCCCAAGTGCCGAGGCCGCCAGGGATGGCGACGGTTTTTATTGCCTCGGCCGGCTCCATCCTCCGCTCCCATGTTCGCGCATTGACCGGAACGCCAAAATCGTCCATAATGCAACCGTAATGCATTTTAGACGAAACGAGGAACACCGTGTACGTCGCAAGGACCTTGGAGGGATTTTTCCGGAAGGCGGCGGCGCAATTTCCCGTAATGCTTGTCGTCGGTGCGCGGCAGGTGGGAAAGACCACCTTCCTTCAACATCTGCGAGAAGCCAAACGATCGTACGTCACATTGGACGACCCGCTGGTCCTGAATCTCGCCCGGCGGGATCCGGCGCTTTTTCTTCAGCGCTTTCCCCCGCCCGTGCTGATCGACGAGATCCAGTACGCGCCGGAATTGCTCCCTTACATCAAGATGGAAGTCGATCGCAGACGGGTAACCGGCCTTTTCTGGCTGACCGGTTCGCAGCAGTTCCACCTGATGAAGGGCGTCTCCGAATCGTTGGCCGGGCGGATCGGCATTGTGCAACTGCTCGGTCTTTCCCGTCGGGAACGTATAGGACAAGGACGATCTTCCCGCCCGTTCCTCCCGACGCCGAAAGAGATCCGGAAACGGACCGAGGCGAAGAAGGGAACAACGCTCGCAGATCTGTATCGAATCATATGGCGCGGGGCATTCCCCGCAATCGCTCTCGCCGGAGGAGCAGACCGCGACCTGTTCTACAGCTCGTACGTGCAGACCTATCTGCAGCGGGATGTCCGCGATCTGGCGCGGGTCGGGGACGAAATGTCCTTTCTTCGGTTCCTGCGGGCCGCC
This sequence comes from Deltaproteobacteria bacterium, assembly GCA_021802685.1. Lineage (GTDB taxonomy): Bacteria > Desulfobacterota > Deferrimicrobia > Deferrimicrobiales > Deferrimicrobiaceae > UBA2219. The sequence continues at coordinate 1,080 of JAJZRM010000352.1, forward strand.
GCTGCCCGGACCGGACGGTTGCTCAACATGGCGGAGCTGGCGCGGGACGCCGATGTCGCTCCCAATACCGCGAAAAACTGGATTTCCATTCTCCAAACATCGGGCATCGTTTATCTTCTCGAACCGTATCACACGAATTTCACCAAGCGGATCGTCAAGTCGTCGAAACTTTACTTCCTCGATACGGGGCTGTGCTCCTGGCTAACCGAATGGACCAGCCCGAAGACGCTGGAGGCGGGAGCCATGACGGGAGCGATCCTTGAGACTTGGGTCGTTTCCGAGATCCTGAAGTCCTGGTGTCACAACGGACACCGATCTTCCTTTTATTTTTACCGGGACAAGGATCAGAAGGAGATCGACCTGCTGATCCTGCAGGATGGAACCATCTACCCCCTCGAAATCAGAAAAACGGCCTCGCCCGGCACCGAAGCCGTGCGTCATTTCCCGATTCTGGAGAAACTCGGCCACCCGGTCGGACCCGGCGGTGTCATTTGCCTGGCAACTGCGTCCCTGCCATTGACCGATATGACGTCGTCCATTCCCGTCGACGCAATCTGAAAGCGGACGCCGTTGGCCGGCTCCACGATTTCCCCGCGCGTTTCTCCTTCCGTTACGCCAAGATGCGGTTATGAAACCTGTTCGAGTCCGGATCGGGATTTCCTGATAACCCCGCGCCTCCCGGGCGTAAAATATTCTTAGATCCAACATCGTTCGGCCTTCCGTCAACCGACCTTTCCGCCAGGCAATCGGCTTTGTCAGGAGGCCCGTCATGGTGCTGAGCGAGATCACGATCACAAAGGCGATCATCGACCGTTTTTCCCGCAAGTTCATGGAATGCATCGATGTGGACACGGCCGTCGTGGGAGCGGGTCCCGCCGGGCTGGTGGCATCGTATTTCCTGGCCAAGGCGGGCCGCAAGGTGGCGGTGTTCGAGCGGAAGCTGAGCGTCGGCGGCGGCATGTGGGGCGGCGGGATGATGTTCAACGAAATCGTCGTGCAGGAGGAGGGAAAGGAAATCCTCGACCTCTTCGGCATCGGCGCGAGGGAATACGAACCGGGCTACTATACGGCCGACGCGATCGAGGCGGCCTCCACGATCTGCTCCCACGCGATGAAGGCGGGCGCCCGGATCTTCAACTGCATGAGCGTCGAGGACGTCATGATCCGGGAGGGGCGCGTCATCGGCCTCGTCATCACGTGGTCCCCGGTGCAGATGGCGGGACTCCACGTGGATCCCCTGACCGTCACGGCGAAAAACATCGTCGACGCCACCGGGCACGACACCGAGGTGCTCGCCGTGATCGCGCGCAAGGCGGACATCCATCTGTTCACGGATACCGGGAAGATCCTTGGGGAACGCTCCATGTGGGCGGAAAAGGCGGAACGGTTGACCCTGGAAAACACGAAACGCATCTGCCCGGGCGTTTACGTCGCGGGAATGTCCGCGAACGCCGCGTTCGGCGGCCCCAGGATGGGGCCCATCTTCGGCGGGATGCTGCTCTCCGGGAAACGGGTGGCGGAGCTGATCGCCGCCGGGAGGTGAACCGTGATCCCATCGGAAAAGGAACGCAAGGGCGGAACCCCGGCGTTCGAGGACGACGCGGAGGCGTTCGACGCCTGGTTCGCGGATAACGCGAACGTCTTCGAATCGGAGCTGCTGGCGGAAAAACATTTCATCACCGACCCGGAAAACACTTTGAGCATCGGGTGCGGGAGCGGGTTATTCGAGGCGAGGCTCGGCATCCCCCGCGGCGTGGAACCTTCCGAGGGGATGGCCGCGCTGGCGCGGCGGCGGGGTGTGGACGTGACGATCGGCACGGCGGAAAACGTCCCCTGCGAAGACGAGCGGTTCAACGGGGTGCTGATGGGCACGATATTGAGCTACGTGAAGGACCGCCGGAAAGCGGTCGGCGAAGCGTACCGGATCCTGAGGCATGGAGGCCACATCGTCGTGTCGTTTCTGCCGAGGGAAGGTTCGTACGCCCTGTTGTACGACCTGGCGGCGATGAAGGGGAAATTCGACCCGGAAACCGCTCCAGAGCATCCCTATCCGATCGAATTCATCGAAGAAGGAACCTGGTGCTCGACCCGCGAGGTCACCGACCTGCTGAACGACGCCGGGTTCGTCGACCTGGAATACGTGCAGACCTTGACGAGGCATCCGAAATATACGAACGATTCCGTGGAGGAACCGGCCAAGGGGTACGACCGGGGGGATTACATCGTGGTACGCGGCAGGAAGCCTTAGTACTCCATTCCACAATTACGGTGACGTATTTGGAGCGGCAGTTACGCAGCAACGTTGAGCGTACATCCCTTGCCCTCGATTCTTGCCATGAGGTTGGCGAGGTCTTGACGTGTGA
>JAJZRM010000353.1 GCA_021802685.1 Deltaproteobacteria bacterium
TGCAGCCGAGCACCTTGCGCGGCCGCATGAAGAAAACCGAGACCCACTACAAGCACTCCCATGAGACCGACCTGATCTTCCTGTACCTGCTGTTGTACGTCGGCGGGACCGGCATCCTGCAGAACGTCCTGTTCCGGTTTTTCGGGCTCGAAACCGCGGCAAACGCCGTCTACATCGCGCACATGATGGGCGTCGTGCCGATGTTGACCCTCGAGGTTCCTTTCAGCAAGTGGGGCCACCTCGCCTACCGGCCCCTTGCGATGTACCTCTCCCGCCTCCATGCCGATGCGATGGCGGCGCAGGAGCCGGCCCCGGGCCGGGAGAAGGTCCCCGCTTTGGTTTCGCAGAAGCAGATGATCGCGTAGCCGGAGGAAAGCATGAAAAAAGAGGCCAAGATCGGCGTTTACGTCTGCAATTGCGGAACCAACATCGCCAAGATGGTCGACTGCGAGGCGGTGTCCGGTTTCGCGTCCACCCAGCCCGGCGTGGTCGTTTGCAAGTCGTACAAGTACATGTGCTCCAACCCGGGCCAGGAGATGATCATCAACGACATCCAGGGCCTGAAACTCAACCGGGTCGTCGTCGCGGCGTGCAGTCCCCGCATGCACGAGCCGACCTTCCGCGCCGCCCTCGACAAGGCGGGGATCAACCCGTTCTTCCTCGAGATGGCCAACATCCGCGAGCAGTGCAGTTGGGTCCATGAAAACCGCGAATTGGCCACGGACAAGGCGAAGGCCCTGACCTGCGCGGCGATCCGCCGCGTGAAGCATCACGAACCGTTCAACAGGCAGTCCGTCCAGATGCATCCCGCCACGCTGGTGATCGGCGGGGGGGTTGCGGGCCTGACGGCCGCACTCGAACTTGCGGACGCCGGGCAGCCGGTGTTCCTGGTCGAGCGGGAAGATCGCCTCGGCGGCAACGTGGCCCGGCTCGACCTGACCGCGCCGTATCTCGATTCGGCGCGCGACATGCTCGTCGAGCGGACGACGCGCGTCCTGCGGCATCCCCGGATCACCGTGCTTCTCGACTCGGAGGTCGAGTCGATCTCGGGGTACGTGGGGAACTTCAAGGCCGCCGTCAAGAGCGCCGACGCGAGCCGGATGATCGACGTCGGAAGCATCGTGGTTTGCACCGGTTTCCAGGAATTCGACGCCTGCCGGGTCGCCCGCTTCGGGTACGGCCGGCTGCCCAACGTCCTCACGTCGTACGAGCTGGAACGGATGCTGCGCGAAGGGCGCGTCCTGACCCGGGACGGCCGCGTCCCGAAATACGTCACAATGATCAACTGCGTCGGCAGCCGCAGCGCGGAATACAACCCCTACTGCTCGCGCGTCTGCTGCATGACCGCGCTGAAATACGGCCACGAGATCCGGTCGGCGATCCCGAACGTCTACATTCACAATCTCTACACCGACATGAACGCGTTCGGGAAGGGGTGCGAGGATTTCTACCGCCGCAGCGCCGAGAGGAACGCGATCTTCATGATGTACGGCCGGAACAACCCCCCCACGATCGTGAGCGCGAGGGCGGGGGACGGTTGCGGCCTGCTGGTCCGCATGCATGAAAAACTCTCCGGGGAGGACGTGGAGATCCCCGCCGACCTGGTCGTCCTGATGGTCGGCATGGAAACCCGTTCCGATTCCGCGCGGGTCGCGCGGCTGGTCAACATCAGCCGGGACAAGGACGGCTGGTTCATCGAAAGCCATCCCAAGCTGGACCCGGTGGCCACCACCACCGACGGCGTCTTCATCGCCGGGGCGTGCCAGGCGCCGAAGGACATCCCGGAATCGGTCGCCCAGGCGCGCGCCGCCGCGGCCCGGATCCTGGCCAAGATCTGCCACGGGGAGATCGAAGTCGCGCCGGTGTTCGCCGAGGTCGACGAGAACTTCTGTTCCGGCTGCCGCATGTGCAACGAGCTGTGCCCCTACGCGGCGATAGAGTACGACGAGGCAACAAGGCGCAGTCATGTGATCAGCGTGATGTGCAAGGCGTGCGGCACCTGCGTCGCCGGTTGTCCTTCCGGCGCGATCAAGGGCCGGCACTTCACGGATCGGCAGATCTGCGAACAGATCGAGGGGGTGTTGGAATGGGCTTCGAGCCACGCATAGTGGGGTTCCTCTGCAACTGGTGCTCCTACACGGGGGCCGACCTTGCGGGGACCAGCAGGATCAAGTACCAGCCCAACGTCAGCGTGATCCGCGTCATGTGTTCCGCCAGGATCGACCCCACCTTCGTGATGAAGGCGCTGGCCACGGGCGCGGACGGCGTGCTCATCTGCGGCTGTCATCCCGGCGACTGCCATTATGTCGAAGGGAACTACAAGACCATGCGCCGCTACCCGTTGTTGAAGCAGATGCTCCGGGACTTCGGCGTCGAGGAGGAAAGGGTCCGCCTGGAATGGGTCAGCGCCAGCGAGGGCCAGCGTTTCGCCGAAGTCATCAACGACATGACCGAGAAGATCCGCGAGCTGGGCCCGAGCCGGATCCGGCTCTCGCTGGATGCCGACCGGGTCGAGAGGTGACGCATGGAAAAGAATAAGCTGCAGGTCGCTCTTTACTGGGGCGCGGCATGCGGGGGCTGCGACGTGGCCGTCCTCGACACCAACGAATTCATTCTCGACCTCGCCGCGGTGGCCGATATCCGTTTGTGGCCCATCGCGTTGGACGGCAAGTACAAGGACGTCGAGGCGATGGCCGACGGCGAGCTCGACCTGACGATCTTCAACGGGGCGGTCCGGAACAGCGAGAACGAGCACGTCGCGAAGCTGTTGCGGCGAAAGAGCAAGATGATGGTCGCATTCGGTTCCTGCGCGCACCTGGGCGGGATCCCGGCATTGGCGAACCAGGCGACGAAAGAGGAGATCTTCGAGCGGGCCTACCTGAAAAACCCGTCGATCGAAGAGGGAAACGTCACCGTCCCCGAGCCGCTCACCCCGGCGGGAGACGGAGAGCTCACGATCCCCGCGTTTTACAAGCGGGTCTACAAGCTGAACGACGTGGTGGACGTGGACCTGTTCGTCCCCGGCTGCCCGCCGGCTCCCGAACAGGTCAAGGCGGTGCTCAAGGCCGTGGCGAGCGGCCTCCTGCCGCTCAAGGGAAGCGTGGTCGGCGCTTCGGACCGCGCGGTCTGCGACGACTGCAAACGGAAGAAGGAAGAGAAGAAAGTCAAACGGTTCTACAGGCCGTGGCAGATCGTCCAGGACCCCGACCGGTGCCTGATGGAACAGGGAATCCTGTGCGCCGGATCGGCGACCCGTTCCGGGTGCGGCGTGCGCTGCCCGAACAGCAACATGCCGTGCCGCGGCTGCTACGGACCGTTGCCCAACGTCGTGGACCAGGGCGCGAAGTTGCTGAGCGCGGTGGCATCGATCGTCGACAGCAAGGATCCCGAGGAGATCGCCCGGATCCTCGGCGGGATCCAGGATATCACCGGCTATG
>JAJZRM010000354.1 GCA_021802685.1 Deltaproteobacteria bacterium
GAGAGTCGTGCCGAAGAGTCAAGAACCTTTGAGCGCCGCGTTGATCGCCGCGCGGAAGATATAGCCCGACAGGTGCATCAGCGTCTCGTCGCGGTCCGGGTCGATCTCCATCGACGCCATGCAGGGATGGTGGTGGTGCCGCAGGGCGCCGATGTCGGCCGCTTCCGACCTCCGCGTCCCGGGGAGGACCGAGGCGACGAATCCCGCCGCTCCGCACGGGCAGTCCCGCTCCACGGCCGCCCGCACGATCCGGTCCCCTTCCGTTTCGATCCGCATCCTCGGGCGGCCGAACCGGGCCGCGAACGCGTCAAGCAGCGGATGCGGGCCGCCGTCGAAGCCGCAAAGGGGGGAGGGGAAGGCGCACGCCACCCCCATCCGCCCGAGGCGCTTCCTCAGCTGGTTCTCGAGCCCCGGCGGGCACGCGGCCCGGTCGTCCACCGCGGCGAGGACGGCGGCGGCGCCGCACAGGGTGGCGATGTCGGGAATCAGGTCGGCGGCTCCCGGGGTTTCGTGAAGGGAAACGAGCAGGCCGGGGGAGGGGAGGGCCGCCGGGAGGCACGTTTCCGGTTCGTCGATCACGGCGGGCAGCCGGGCGGGCAGGGAGAGGCGGAAGATCTCCCATCCTTCCGGCCGGTGCGCGGCGACGTTGTCCGCGATCCTCTCGCCGTACATCCCCTGCGTCGCGAAGAGGATGTTCAAGACGCGGCGCGTCCGATCGTTCCGCGGACGGCGTCCGCCACGGCGTCCGCGGCGGGGGACATCCCCGGCGGCAGGTCGAGGAACGACCGGCCTTCGGCCTCCCACGCGGGCAGCCGGGAATCGTGCGGGAGCGCCGCCAGCAACGGAAGGCCCGGCACGTCCGGTTCCGCAAGGGTACGGCCGGCGTAAGGGCGGTTCAGGAGAAGCCACGAATTCCCGACGGGAAGGGCCAGCTGGCGGGCGAGGTCCCGCAGCGCCGCGGCGGCGGACAGCCCCCGGGGGGAAGGGTCCCCCACGAGGACCAGGTGGTCGATCCGGAGCAGGTTCCTCCGGGAAAGGTGCTCCATGCCCGCCTCGTTGTCCACCACCACGGCCCGGTAGCCGCCCATGAGCCGCGCGAGGGATTGCCGCAGCAGGTTGTTCACGTAGCAGTAGCACCCCGGCCCCTCGCCGCGCCCCATGACGACCAGGTCCGCCGCGTCTCCCTCGGCCACCCGCATCTGCACCTCGGAGGAGAGCCGTTCCGTGAGCGGCACCGCGCCCGGAGGTCCGGTGAACAGCTCCTCCCTCAGGGTACCCAGCGCCTCCGGGAGCCCGAGCGCGAGGAGCAGGTGGAGGTTGGCGTTGGGGTCGGCGTCCACGGCCAGCAGCGGCCGGATGCCGGAAGCCGCCAGGGCGCGCAGGAGCAACGCGGAGCAGGTGGTCTTCCCCACCCCCCCTTTCCCCGCGACGGCGATCACCGTCGTCATGCCTCGGCTCCCCCGCCGTAACGCGCCCGCAGGAGGGAGGAAAGCGACGCGGTGAGGGACAGCGCCCGCTCCGCGACCTTCTCCGGCAGCGTGCCGAGGCCGCACGCGGGAGTGACGGCGGCGGCGGAAACGATGCGGTCCCGCGGGATCCCGCGATCGGCGAACCGGTCGAGGATCTTCTCCATCCGGGCCGCGAGGGAATCGGGCGTTTCCGAGGCGATCGCTTCCGGCGCCGTGGGCACCACGCCGAAGGCGATCATCCCGCCGCGCGCGAGGAACGCCCCGACCTCCTCCGCGTAAAGCAGGAGGGAATCGGCGTAATCGTAGGCGTCGAAGGAGAGATACCGGACGCCGGAGGACAGCACGAGCCCCCAGTCGGTGTTGGCGCAGCAGTGGATGCCGCACTGCGCGCCGGAAGATCCCTCGAAGATCTCGTCCAGGGCGGCGACGACCTCTTCCCGCGGCAGCGAAAGGATGGCCGACCCCACGGAGGCCAGGTACGGTTCGTCGAGCACCAGGATCACGTTCGGAGACAGGCGGGACAGCTGGGCGATCTGCCACTGGGAAACGCGGAGAAGGCACTTCACCAGGACGTCCCGGCCGACCGGGTCGTAGAAGACCGGTTTTTTCTCCCGGTCGCACACCATGAGGCCGAAGGAGATGGGGCCGGTCACCTGCCCCTTCACGGCGGGATAGGGGCCTTCCGCCGCGGCCAGGAATTCGTGGAGGCCCGCCGCGCGTTCCGCCGGTATGGCGAACGGGGACAGGTCGCCGGACAGGAACGCCTCGTAGAACGTTTCCGCGCCGGGGAGCAGCGCCTCGCCGCTTTCCATCAGGAGCTTGCCGCCCGCCATCGTCGCCCCCGGGAGCGCCGATGAAAACTGCGGGTACATGTGTTCGAGGGGAGTGCGCCCCGGGAGCTGGGGCCAGTAGGGGATCTCCCGGAAGCGGGACACGATTTCCCGCACGGCGCGCCGCGCGTCGAGGTGCGGGAGACTCCCCACCCCCGAGCAGGGGAACGGACCCGGGAGGATCGTCACGGGCGCACTCCCGCCGCGATCACCGCGCGGTAGCTCTCCTCGTCCGTGTGGGGAAGGAAGAGGCCCCGCTGGTACAGGTCCATGAAGCCGGGGTCCGAGGAAAGGTCGTGGTAGGCCGTCGCGGGCGCGAGGGCGACGGCCTCCTTCCACCGGCGGCGGTTCCGCAGGGCGCCGACCGCCCCGGCGAGGGAGGCGTTCCCCAGCGGTACGAACCGCGCCAGCGGGATGGGAGGGAACAGGCCGATGGCCATCGCGGAACGCAGGTCGATGAAGTTGCCGAACCCCCCCGCGACATAGACGCGATGGACCGACTCCCTGGGAAGACCCACCGCTTTCAACAGCGCCTCCGCGGCGGCGCACAGGGCGGCCTTCGTCCGAAGGATGCTTTTCAGGTCCGGTTCACGGAACAGCACGTCGCGCCCGGTGGCGCTTCGGTCCGCCGGGACGACGACGAACGCCTCGCCGCGGTCCGTTTCCCGCCGCCGGGACCGCGCGCGGGGGGTGAACCGTCCCGCCCGGTCGACGATGCCGGCGCGGAACAGTTCGGCCGCAAGGTCCAGGATGCCGGAACCGCACAGGCCGGCGGGCCGCCCTCCCCCGATGACCGTCCATTCGACTTCCCCCGTCTCCCGGTCGATGCGGACCGATTCGATCGCCCCCGGGTACGCCCGCATCCCGCAGCCGATCTCTCCGCCCTCGAACGCCGGGCCGGCGGAGGAGGAACAGGCGAGCCGCCATTCCTTGTTCCCCAGCGCCACCTCGCCGTTGGTACCCACGTCGAAGAGCAGGGAAACCTCATCGTCCCGGTGCATCCCCGACACCAGGATGTCCGACACGACGTCGCCGCCGACGAATCCGCCCAGAGACGGGAAGATGCGCCACGGCGCATCCGGCGCCGCGGCCATGCCGAGGTGCCTTCCCGCGACGGCGGGGTACTATATCCGAAA
>JAJZRM010000355.1 GCA_021802685.1 Deltaproteobacteria bacterium
GAAGGGCCGCGGAAACGGTATAACCCTTCGCCGTGTTCTCCAAGCCCTTCGAATACCCGGACCACCCCGGGCGGGGCACGACGTATTGGGATTGGAGCCTGCAGCCGGTCAGGGAAACGGGCGGAACGGTGGTCGGAGTGGTCCTCTCCCTGGTGGACGTGACGGAACGCGTGCGGGCGGAATCCCTGCTGCGGGAAAAGGAGGAGGAGGAGTTACGGCAGGAAAAAATGGCCCTCCTGGGAGTGATGGCCGCCGGGATCGCCCACGAGGTCCGCAACCCCCTCTCGGGACTGAATTTCTCCCTGTCCGCGGCGGAAACCGCCTGCAGAGGGGCGGAGGAAATGGACCCGGAAACGCGGGAGATGATGGGACGCGCGATCGCCTCCTCCCAGAGGGCGTCCGCGAAGATCGGGGAGGTCATACGCCGCGTGATGGACTTCGCCAGGCCGGGAAAGATCGCCATGGAAAAGATAAACGTCAACGACGCCGTCCGTGAGGCCATGAACCTGTACTCCCCGACGCTTCGCAAAACCGGGATCCGGGTCGACACGGCGCTTTCCGAAGATCTCCCCTCTTGCAATGCCGACCTTCGCCTGATCGAGCAACTGTTCCTGAACCTCATCAACAACGCGGCGCAGGCGGTGGAAACCCGGGATGGGGAAAGAAGGATCGAGATTTCCTCCCGCACGGAAGGAAACCGTATCCTCCTGACGGTCGCCGATTCGGGTCCGGGGGTGTCCGAACCGCTTCGGGAAAAGATCTTCGACCCCTTTTTCACGACCCGGCCGGTCGGAACGGGGCTCGGCCTCTCCATCAGCCGGCGGATCGTGGCGGAACACGGCGGCTCCATCGAGGTCGGAACGAGCCGGTTCGGCGGGGCCGAGTTCCGGGTGTCTCTCCCCGCGGCGGCCGACGGCGGCCTCGTGGTCTCGAGATGAAGACCCGATGAATCCTTTTTCCGTTTTCGTCGTGGACGACGAGGAGAGCGTCCGCGAGGGGATCTCCCTGTCGCTGGAAGGGAAGTACCGCGTCCGGGCGTTTCCCGACGGGGAAACGGTCGTCGAGGCCGTCCGGGAACATCCGCCCGATCTCGTCCTCCTCGACATAGGCCTTCCCGGGATGAGCGGGATCGACGCCCTCCGGGCGATAAAGCGGTTTCGTCCGGACGTCGTCGTGATCGTCATCACCGCGTACGAGGACGTGCAGACCGTCGTGTCGGCGATGAAGGGCGGCGCCTTCGACTACATGGTCAAGCCGATCCACCCCGAGACGCTCGAATTGAACGTGGGCAATGCGCTGGAAACGGTACGGCTGAAGAAGGAGGTCCGGGAGCTCCAGGAACGCGCCCTCCGGGAAAACGTGCCGTTGTTCATCGGGAAAAGCGACGCGGTCCAGGACGTGATGGAATTCGTCGAAACGGTGGCGAAAAGCCCCGACACCCCCGTCCTCGTCGTCGGGGAAACGGGGACGGGAAAGGAACTGGTTGCGGGCGCGATTCATTTCCGCAGCCCCAACTTCCGGGGCCCGCTGGTCAGCGTGAACTGCGCCACCATCCCCAAGGAGCTGATCGAAAGCGAGCTGTTCGGGTACGAGAAGGGGGCTTTCACCGGCGCGAGTCCGGGCGGAAAGAAGGGGCTCGTGGAGCAGGCGGTCGGCGGAACGCTCTTCCTCGACGAAGTGGGCGACTTGAGCCTCGAGGCGCAAGCGAAGCTTCTGCGGTTCCTCGAGGAGGGGGAGTTCTACCGCGTCGGCGGCACCCGGAAGCTCAAGGTTTCGGCCCGGCTCGTCTCGGCCACGAACAAGGACCTCACGGGATTGATCGCCGCGGGGGAATTCCGGGAGGATCTCTACTACAGGCTGGCCGTCGTGAAAGTCGTGGTCCCCTCGCTCAACGACCGCCGGGAGGACATCCTCCCGATCGCGGGCCACTTCCTCGTCGAGTTCTCGAGGAAGTTCGGGAAGCCGTTCTCCTCCATCTCCCGCGAGGCCGGGGACGCCCTCAAGTCGTATCATTGGAAAGGAAACGTCCGGGAACTGAAAAACGTCGTCGAACGGGCCGTCCTCGTTGGAAAGGGACCCGAACTCACTTCCGAAGAACTGGGGCTTCCCGCCGGAGGGGCGCTCGCCCTGGAAGCCGGGACGGCCCCCGGGCCGCCCTTCTTCCCGCCGCTGACCGCGGGAGGGATCGAATTCCCTTCCATGATGGAATCCCTCGAACGGCACTACTTCCGGGAAGCCCTTCGCTTTTCGGGCGGGAACGAAACCCGCGCCGCCGCCCTTCTCGGGATCAACCACCATACCTTTCGCTACCGTCGCAGGAAACTCGAAACGTGAGCCGCGCATCCACGGAAACAGAACGAAGGCTGTGAAACGGTCGGGGAAAGAGATATGAAATATCCAACGATCATCATGCTGGGTTGTCTGTTCGCTTCGGGAGCTATCGGCCGAAGCGATGCGGTCCTGGCGGCGGAACGGAAGGCGAAAGTGCTGCGCATCGGCCACACGCTTGCGGAAGACTCCCATTACGGCGTGGGCCTGAAAAAATTCGCCGACCTGGTGAAGGCAAAAACGGACGGCACGCTCCATGTGGAGGTTTCCGGCAACTCCAAGCTGGGAAACGAGCGCGACCTGATCGAAGGCGTCTCCCTCGGCACGATCGAGATGTGCCTCGTCTCCACGGGAACGATCCCCAGTTTTTCAAAGGAGTTCATGGTTTTCGACCTGCCCTTCATCGTGCAGGACAGAAAGAAGATCTATCGCACGCTCGACGGGGAAACCGGCCGGGAAATGCTCGATTCCCTCGGCGGGAAAGGGATCAAAGGCATGGTGTTCTTTGAAAACGGTTTCCGCAACATCACCGATTCCCGGAGACCGATCAACACCCCTGCGGACCTTGCCGGCCTGAAAATTCGCGTCATGGAAAACCCCGTGCATCTCGAAACCTTCCGGGTCCTCGGCGCCAACGCTTCTCCGATGCCGTTCGGCGAGCTGTTCACCGCCCTTCAACAGAAGATCATGGACGGGCAGGAAAACCCCCTTTTCATCATCAAGACGAGCAGGTTCCATGAAGTCCAGAAATACCTGGCCTTGACCGAACATGTCTATTCTCCGGCCGTGATGATGATCGGCAACAGGGTTTACGCCGGGTTGACGGGCGCGCAGCGGAAGGCATTGATGGATGCGGCCAGGGAAGCGCGCGATTTCGAACGCAAGTTCATCATCGACAATGAAAACAGGATCATCGCCGAACTGAAGCGGGCGGGCATGGTGGTGACGTCCCCGGATAAGGCCGTTTTCCGGAAGGCCGTCGAACCGGTTTACAGGAAATTCGAGGCCGAAATAGGCAAGGCCCTGATCGATAAGGTCCGCGACTCGTAATCCACCCGGGAAATCCCTCTCCCCACGGTCTTGCGAGATGTAAGGGACGTCGGATC
>JAJZRM010000356.1 GCA_021802685.1 Deltaproteobacteria bacterium
ACCGGGACGTTCCTTAGAAGTCCCGTAATATCGGGAAAACCAAGAATTGCATCACTCGACTGTGTAAATGATCAAGGGGACTTCTAAGGAACGTCCCGGTTCTGCGGTTTTGCGGTTTCTCAGAGGGCGCCGGCAGCGCGCAGGTCTTTCTCGAACCGGGAGGCGTCGAAATCGTCGCCGGAAACGATCGTCCCTTCCACGTCGAGTGTCGGGACTTTCCGCATCCCGTCGTTCATCTTCATCACGAACTCCGCGGCCTGCGGGTTGCTTTCGATGTCGACCTCCTCGAATGGGATCCCTCGTTCGGCGAGAAACCGCTTGGCGGCCCTGCATTCATGGCACCACGGAGTGGTGTAGACGATGATCCTCTTCATTCCGGTGATCCTCCTTTCCGGTCCCGGGAGAGCGGGGGCTTCCGCTCGGGAAGGGGGCTTCGTTTCCTCCGCTCCCCGACGGGCAGGATCGACTCCCGATGGAACTTGACGATGTAATCCACCGCCTCTTCCGGCTCGTCCGTAAGGAAAAAAAGGTTCAGGTCTTCCGGGGAGATCGTTCCCTCTCCCAGCATCATGTGTTCCATCCAGTGAAGCAGGCCTTCCCAATACTTCCTGCCCATCAGGACGATCGGGAAACGGCGAGTCTTGCCCGTTTGGATGAGCGTAAGAGACTCGAAGAATTCGTCCAGCGTGCCGAAACCTCCCGGCATGATGACGTACCCCGAGGCGTACTTGACGAACATCACCTTTCGGACGAAAAAGTGCCGGAACACCATCGATATGTCCTGGTACCGGTTCGGCCTCTGCTCCGCGGGGAGTTGGATGTTCAGGCCGATCGACACCCCTTTCGCGAGCCGCGCCCCCCGGTTGGCCGCCTCCATGATTCCGGGTCCCCCGCCCGAGATGACGGCGAATCCCCGGCGGGCGAGCCCGTCCGCCACCTTCATCGTGCACTTGTACGACCAGTCGTCCTTCCGGGTCCGCGCGCTGCCGAAAACCGATATGGCCGGCCCGATGTCCTTGAGCCCCTCGAATCCCTCCACGAACTCGCTCATGATGCGGAACACCCGCCAGGTTTCGCCCCCGGTCAGCTCCTCCATCCGCCCTCCGATCTATTCTCCGATGATCTTGACCAGCACGCGTTTCCGCCGCCTCCCGTCGAACTCTCCGTAGAAGATCCGCTCCCACGGGCCGAAGTCGAGGCGCCCGTCGGTCACCGCCACCACGACTTCCCGTCCCATCACCTGGCGCTTGAGATGCGCGTCTCCGTTGTCCTCGCCGGTGCGGTTGTGCAGGTACTGGGAAACGGGTTCGTGGGGGGCGAGCCGCTCCAGCCATTTCGCATAGTCCTGGTGCAGCCCGCGTTCGTCGTCGTTGATGAAGACGGAGGAGGTGATGTGCATGCTGTTCACCAGGCACAATCCCTCCCGGATTCCGCTCTCCCTGAGGCAATCCTCCACGTCCGCCGTGATGTTGACCAACTCCATCCGGTGGTGAAGGTGGAACCAGAGTTCCTTCCGGTAGCTCTTCAAATCAGCGGCCTTTCTCCGAGCCGTTTTTCCGCGGCATGATCACATCGGAGAATAACATTTGGATACGATCCTTGTGTTCCATGAACTTTTTCAGGGCTTCCTCGCCGTCCGCCGCCTCGATGACCGTATAACCGTTCTCGATCAGCACGTTTTTCACGAGAAGCCGGACCTCCCGGTCGTCCTCGGCGAGCAGAACGGTTTCCGATCCGCCCCTGGGAAGGTCGGGTTCCGCCGCGGGCTCCGCCTCCGGTTCCCCGGTCCGTACGAGACGCAGGTAGATCCTGAAGGTCGTGCCCTTGCCGACTTCGCTGTAGACGTTGATGTACCCGTCGTGCTGCTTGACGATGCCGTAGACGATGGGAAGCCCGAGCCCCGTTCCCTTGCCGACCTCCTTCGTGGTGAAGAACGGCTCGAAGATCTTTTCCTGGATATTCCTGTCCATTCCAACGCCGGTATCGGTTATCGACAGGACGGCGTATGCGCCCGGCTTGGCATATCCGTGCGACAGGAGATATTCCTCGTGGAATTCGGTGCGCCCCGTTTCGATGAGGAACCGCCCTCCCCCCGGCATCGCGTCCCGCGCGTTGGCGGCGATGTTCATCAGCACCTGCTCGATCTGCGTCGAGTCCGCCACGACGGTCAACGGCTCGTCGGAGAGGGTCGTTATCATCTCGATATCCTCGCCCAGGATGCGGGAAAGGAATTTCGACAGGCGCCGGATCGCATCGTTGACATCCATCGGCTTGGGGTTGATCACCTGCTTTCTGCTGAACGCGAGGAGGCTCTGGGTCAATCCGGCCGCACGCTCCGCCCCCGCCAGAACCTGGTCCACGTAGGTCCTGTTCGGGTCATCCGCGGGCATCTTCATCTGCAGTACGGCCCCGTAGCCGATGATGGCGGTGAGGATATTGTTGAAATCGTGCGCGATCCCTCCCGCGAGTTGGCCGATGGATTCCATTTTTTGGGAATGCAGGAGCTGGGACTGAAGCTTTCGTTTCTCTTCTTCGGACCGTTTCCGATCCGTGATGTCCCGCACGACCGCGAGAACGCGCCCTTCTCCGCCGATGCCGGTGGCCGTGAGGGTCACTTCGGCCCAGAATCGTTCGCCGTTTTTCCTCCGGGCCAGCCATTCGAACGACTGTGGGCCTTCCTCGATGGTTTTCCGGATCCATTGAGCCGCTTCGCGCACCGAATAGGGAGGCTCCCCTGAACTGGTCTCCTCCGCCGAAAGGGTAAGCATTTCCTCCCTGGAGAAACCGTACATCCCCTCCACGGACCGGTTCACCTCGAGGATCTTCCCGGTCTCCGCATGGTGCAGGAAGATGGCGTCTTCCGTGGCGTCGAAGATTTCACGGTAGTTCTTTTCGCTCGCCAGCAGCGCCTGCTCCCTCGAAGCGAGCTCCCCGGCCATATGGTCGAACGTTTTGCCCAGCCGTCCCAATTCACCGCCTTCGACCAGGTCGGAAACCCGGACCTGGAGATCCCCGTCGGCCAGGCGTTTCGATGCGGCTTCCAGTGAGGCTACCCGATCCACGATCGAGCGCTTCCCGATCCGCGAGGCGATGTAAAGGGACAGAAGGAGGAAAGAGGTGAACATCAGGAGGTTCCCCGCCAGGGATCGATTGGCTTTCGCCCGTACCACGTCCAGCGGAATCCCCGCGCGGATGTACATGTAAGGGGCCGTCTCGTTTTCCAGCCGAAGCTTGCGGTAGGAATGGATCCGCGTGTCGCCGGCCATGGTGCGGCCGATGCCCGTGTACTCGTCGGGCCCCTCCAGCATTTCCCTGAACAGTTCCGGTTCGAGCGATCTTCCGACGAAATTCTCCGGGTCGGTCGCCCTGTCCAGCACGACCCCGCGGTGGTCCAGCAATAAATAGCCGGTTCCTTCCGGCAATT
>JAJZRM010000357.1 GCA_021802685.1 Deltaproteobacteria bacterium
CCCAGCTCGGTTTCGAAGGGAGGCATCCCTCCGGGGAGCCCCTTGGAGATCGACTGGTACTTCCGGCTGTCTTCCTCCCCGTACTTCAGGTGGCCCGCCAACGAGGGGCCGCCGTCGCCGCCCTTGAGGTCCTTCCCGTGGCAGTCCGCGCAATTTTTGGCGTACAGGGACTTGCCCTCCTCCACGGACTTTTCATCGTGCTCGTACGGATTTTCCAGCATCACCGCGCTCGATGCGGCCCGCTTCTGGTCGAGGATGAGATCCGCGCGGAGGGTGGTGTACTGCGACCAGCCGCTGAACTGCGGCGTGTACGCCGCGATGTAGTACAGCCCCCAGGCGATCAGGCCGAACAGCAGGATCAGAAAACCCCGGGGAACCCGGTTGTGCTGCTCCATGTCCTTGAACGGCGATTCCATGGGATCATCCCCTCCTGTCGCTGTCCGCCGCGCCGGGCGGATTGTCGTCATCGAGCATCCGGTACTTCGGCGTTTCGATCCGGTCGTGCCGCCGCCGGCCGTAGTAATAAACGACTATTCCGGCGAACACCGCGGCCAGGAGCGCCGTGAAGACCAGGTAGAGCAGCGCCCGTAGGCTCATTTTTCCTCGCGCTCCAGGCGCCTGATGTAGGTGACCGCCTTCCAGACCCGGTCCTTCCCCAGGCCGGAAAGGAAGGGGGGCATCCCGCCCGGGCGCCCGTTCGCCACGGAGGCGAACAGCTCCGCGTCCGTGCCGCCGTACTTGTGGCTCTTCGCGGCGAGCTTCGGGCCGAATCCGCCCTCGCCGCGTTCCCCGTGGCAGCTCCGGCAATTCTCCCGGAAAATCTTCCCGCCTTCCTCCTCGGCGGTCTTGTTCCCCGCGAAAGGGTTCCTCGCTTCGGCCGCTTTGGCCGCCGCGGGCCCGATCGGCCCCCGCTGGGCCGCCTTAAGGTCCGCGCCGAGGCGCTGCAGGTATGCGACGAGCGCGTCGAGCTCGGTCGCCTCCCCGCGGAGCGGTTCCGGCGTGACCTGGGACCGCAGGACCGCGGCCGGGTAGGCCGGCCCCGAGACGGTCTGACGGAACTCCGCCATCCGGCGGGAAACCTCCGCCTCGTCGTACCCGTATCCGAGGACCCTCACTTTCCGGGCGGTGAGGGAGTCGTCAAGCCGCGTCTTCGCAAGCCAGGGATACGCCGGCATGTTCGACTTCGCGAACATCCCCTGCGGATCCGCCATGTGGCGGTAGTGCCATGCGTCGGGGTACTTTCCCCCCAGCCGGGCGAGGTCCGGCCCCGTCCGGCGCGAACCCCAGAGGAACGGCCGGTCGTACGCGAACTCCTCCGGCTTGGAGTAGTCGCCGTACCGGGCCACTTCGGTCCGCAGGGGGCGCACCGTCTGGGTATGGCAGTTGTTGCACCCTTCGCGGATGTAGATGTCCCGCCCCTCCACCTCGGGAGCGGTGTACGGCTTCACGAGGGGGCTCACCGGCTGGGTCGACGGCAGGAAGAGGGGGATGAAGGTGGTGACGAGAGTGCCCACCGAGATGACCGCCACCGCCAGCATGGCGAACGTAACGGGCTTGTCGTAGATGCTCATCCGTCCCTCCTTCAGGCCGTCCGGGGCGCCGGACGGGACGTCATGTACAGGTTATAGGCGAAGACCAGGATCCCGGCGAAGTAGAGCAGCCCCCCGGCGAGCCGCACGGCCCAGAAGGGGTACATGGCCGCCACGCCGTCGAGGAAGGAGTAGGCCAGCGACCCGTCGGGATTGACGGCCTTCCACATCGCCCCCTGGACGATGCCGGCGACCCAGAGCGCCGCCGTGAAAAGCAGCTGGCCCACCAGGATCAGCCAGAAGTTGACGTTCGCCAGCTTCACGCTGTGCACCTCGCGGCCACGGATCTTCGCCGCCATGAAGTACATCGAGGCGCAGATGATCATCGTCACCCAGCCCATCGTTCCCATGTGGACGTGCCCCGGGATGTACTCGGTGTAGTGCAGGTACCCGGTGAGCGTGCGCAGCGCCTGGGTCGGTCCCTGGATCGTCTGGAGGCCGTAGAACGTGATCCCGAGGATGAAGAACTTGGCGAGGTAGTTCGACTTCATCCGGTCCCAGTGGCCGTTCATCGTGTAATACCCGTTGACCACGGACCCCCAGGAAGGGGCGATCAGGAAAATGCTGAAGGCCAGGGCCGTCGTCTGGATCCATTCCGGCACCGGGGTCAGCATGAGGTGGTGCGCTCCGGTCCAGAGGTACCCGAACACCAGGGACCAGAAGGCGACGATGGAGAGCCGGTGGCTGTAGATGGGCAGCCCCGTCGTCTTCGGGAGGAAGTAGTAGAACATCGCCAGGATCGGGAAGGTGAAGACGGAGGCGACGGCGTTGTGGCCGAACCACCACTGCACATTCGCGTCGTTCACCCCCGAATAGACCGAGTACGACTTGGTCAGGCTCACCGGCGCGGCCAGGTTGTTCAGGATGTAGACCACCGCGACCGTGACGACGCACGCGATGAGGAACCACAGGGACACGTACATCTGCTTCTCCCGGCGCTTCAGCAGCGTCCCCATCACGATCGCCGCGAACATGACCCACAGGATCACGACCACGATGTCGAGGGGCCACTCGAGCTCCGCGTACTCCTTGCTGGTGTTCATCCCCGCGAAGAGGGAAAGCGCCGCCAGGGCGATGGCGGCGTTGAACAGCCACAGCTGGACCCGCGCCAGGCCCGGGAACGCCAGCGGAGTGCGCGTCAGCTTCTCCACCATGTAGTAGCTGCAGGCGAAGATGCCCCCGATGGTGAAACCGAACACCAGGCCGTTGGTGTGGACCACCCGCAGCCTGCCGAACGCGAGCCAGGGGGTCAGGTTCAGCGCGGGAAAGATCATCTCCGCCGCCACCCACAAGCCCACGACCAACCCGACGACCAGCCAGAACACCGAGGACAGGACGAATCCCATCACGATGGAGCTGCCGCGCTCTCCGTCTCCCATACCGCCCCCTTGTAAGATGGTGTCACCGCCGCGCAGCGGATATTTTACCCCTCCGGCCGATTGCGGAATATCCCCATTTTCCTCGAAGATGGTAATATGCCAGCGGAGGGCTACAAAGCAGAGATGCCGCTGGCTGCGATCCACATCGGCTCGGCCTTCTTCCAGTTCGCCGCCGCCTGGAAGTCTCTCGCTTTCATCCGGAGGAGGCGGCTCGGGCATGTCTGGTTCCTGGTCTTCGTCGCCCTTCTGCTGAACGGCTCCCTAGGCCTCTGGACGGTCGCCCTGAACGGGGGGAATTCCCCGGGCGCCCTTTCCGCCTACCCGGTGCCGGTCACGGAATTCTTCATCTCCTTCCTGCTTGCCGCCGGCTTCTTCCTCACGGGGAAATGGTTCGATTTCAAGGAACGCCTCGAGGCCAGGTTCGACCTGATCGCCGACGTGGACCGTTCG
>JAJZRM010000358.1 GCA_021802685.1 Deltaproteobacteria bacterium
ACGGTCATGGCGGAGCCCCAGGAGCAGCAGAACCGGCTGTTGCGCCGCGACGCGGTCGCAGCGCACATCGGCAGGACCCGGATCCAGAACGTCGAGGCCCTTCGGGAAGGAGAGGGGAAGAGGAAGCTGATGTGGCCCGAGCACATGCCGGACGTGGACGAGGGACGCTTCCCGCCGGAGCGGGAGGCGCACCGGAGCTGGCCCGGCAGGGAGGCCCAGGCCCGCTTCACCACCGAGACCGTGAGCGTGGTCAAAAACGCCGTGGCCCCGTACAACACCAATCCCTCGGGGTTGTGGGACGCGATCTGGGACAGCGGCCGCCGGGACCACCTGGCGCTCAACATCGCGCTGCTGACCGAGCAGACCGGACGGGTGGTCTACGGGGAGACCACATCTTCCCGGACGCTGACCTACCACCTCGCCCAGGGCTGGATGCAGCAGCGGACGATTCTCGTCCCGGCCGACCCGAAAGGCGTGCGCGACGGCGCGACCGCCCGGGAGAAGATCGTCCGGATGGCCGGCTCCCACATGTACGAACCGCATGAAGCCAAGACGTTTCGGGACAAGATCGACCGGGGGCTCTATTCCCTCCACGGGCCGGACCGGATCCTCGAGGCGGACCAGATCCCGCGGGGCTTCAGCGACCAGCTGCGCGGAAAGGCTCCCGGCTCCACCGCGTACCGGATGACGACCAACCTCGACTCGGTCCGCTCCGAACGCGACCTGTTGCTCGCCCAAGGGGTCCGGATCGCCGAGGAGCTCTCCCTGATTCGGCTTCTCCTCCACCCCTTGGAGGCGGACCGCTCGATCGCCACGGTGGAGTTCCGGCTCAACACCCCCAAGGCCAGCAACACCCTGCGCAACGCCGACCTGCACTGGTTCCGCGGCGACGCCGTCAAGCAGTTACGGCTCCTGTTCCACCGGATCCGGGAAGACGGCACGGTGAGGGCCGTGGTGCTCACGGCGGAAGGCACCCGGGCGTTCGTGCCGGGTCAGAACAGCGACGAGCTTTCCGTTCTCGACGACGAGCAGATCACCGAGCTCGCCGCGCTCGCGCAGGAAACGATGAGCGGGATCGAAGGGTTCAAGGTACCGGTCGTGCTGAACCTGAACGGCCTGGCCCTGGGCGGCGGGACCGAGCTCGTGGCCGCCGCGCACTACGTCGTCGCCTCCCGGCTCGAGCGGATCTACCTGGGACAGCCCGAAACCTACATCAACCTGATCCCCGGTTTCGGGGGCACCCAGCGCCTGGTGCGCCTGATGGCCGAGAACTCCCGGCTGGGCGCGCGAAGCGGGCTCCTCGCCGCGGCCGATGCGATCCTCACCGGGCATCCGATGGGCGTCGAGGAGGCGTACGCGCACGGACTGGTCACGGAGCTCGTCCCGGCGAACTCCCTCTCCCGCGCGTACCGGCTCGCCGCGGACCACGCCCTGGGGACCGACGACACGCTTCGCCGCGCCATGGAGGCGCGCCACCAGACCGTCGCGCGGTGGGAAGACCCTTTGATCGACGGCGACACGGGCCGGCCGGTCGACCCCGCGGTTCTCACCGAGGACGAACACGTCAAACGGTACATCCGCCACGCCGAAACCGTGGGGCGAAGGGGCGTCGTCATGCGCTACGCGCTGGACCTGATCGTCCGCAACGTCACGGAAGGGGTCCAGTACGGGGAGGAGGCGTACTACTTCGGGCAGGCGGGGGCAAGCAGCGAGTTTCGCCAGTCGATCGCCCGATTCCGCAACCGGGTTCCGCTTCCGCGGCCCCCGCGGCGGCCGATGACGGAAGCGGAGCGCTCGCGGATCCGGGAGCTGGCGGACGGATCCATAGGGATGGCGGTCGAATACTTTCAGAAGGTCCGTTATGCGCAAGGCCCGCAAACCCGCTGCCGGAGCGGATCTGCGGGCCTTCATGCCGCGAAGTGAACGGCTTTGCCGTGTCAGCCCCGATGCCGTTTCATCACCGGGATCCACTTCTCCCCCCGGTAGATGTAGACCTCGTCCTGAGTGATCTTCAAACCGTCGGTGCCGTG
Organism: Deltaproteobacteria bacterium; assembly: GCA_021802685.1. Taxonomy (GTDB): domain Bacteria; phylum Desulfobacterota; class Deferrimicrobia; order Deferrimicrobiales; family Deferrimicrobiaceae; genus UBA2219. Next base: position 2,031 of record JAJZRM010000358.1, read on the forward strand.
GATATTCATCAGGTGCATGATCTGCTTCTTCGGAAGCCAAGTGCTCAGATCCAGGGTTCTCTCCGACCGGGTCAGCATGACCTGCTGATATCCCATGACGGATACCCAGGCGGTGCCGAGAGACAGGGCCGCGTACAGGACCCGACGTATCGTTTTCCCGGCGTTTCGCATCTTGTTTCCTCCTTCCCGTTCCCGGGGGCAAAACTTTATGCGTGCCCGCGGGGGATGATGACTCCTCTAATGTGGGGGGTTGTATTTGGAACAAGGGGATTACAGTCGGCCGTAACCCCTTGATTTGGATGATGTGCGTAATTATAGACCAAAGAACCTGCCGGGTCAACCCACGGCCGGCATGAATGGGGAGGATCCGGCGAACTAGTCGCCGCGCTCAACCATTCTGGAGGATTGGAGCGGTATCCACGCGATGGCGAAGCCTGTGGAAACGTAGTAGCGCCGGCGTACCAGGGGGCTGTCTTCGAACACGGCGCCGCGCAGCGTGTCGTACCGTGCATAGGCGCCGAACCACGCCTTATCGAATCGGCGCGACAAGGCGATAAGGAATTGCATGCCCGCATAGCCGCCGTCCGCATCGAACGCAGGGCGATCCGGACGCGCGTAACTTTCCGGCACGCCGTAGAAATATTGATGTTGGCGGCGTGTCGCGAAGATCGGTCCGGCCAGCACGCCGAGCTGCCACGGCCGGTTGCCGATGCCGGCGACATCGAAATTCAGGGTGGGAGAGAGACTCACGCCGGCGTCTCGCGGATGCGACTCGACGGTGAACGCCGCCCGGACCGGCGTCCGCACGTCGAGCTTGAAGCGGCGATCGTCGGCGCGCCAAAGGTGGATGTCCAGCGACGGCCCGAATTCAACCATCGGCTTGAGATCGTTCATCCCGTCGCGTGCACGATTGTTCCTGCTGCGCACCGGCGGCGTCGCGCTGAGACTGAGATTGATTTCGGCCTCTTCCCTGTCCAGCAGGGTCGAGCGAATGCCGGTCTGGGTGGCCTTGAGCCACTCCAGGCGGTAAATGAAGTAGGGAATGGGCAGAAGATAGCCGCGGACCTCGTCCGAACCGCGGTAGTCGGGCAGCAGCAAGCCGGCAACGCCCGGGCCCAGTTCCCATTGCGGCACCATCTCGGCGCCGGCCGGCTGCGGCAACCCAAGGAGGAGCGCCATGCAGAAGATCAGCCCGGCGGTCCGAGGGCGTGTCTTGATCATGTTGGTTTCCATGTTGACGGTTTTTAAGAACCCTTCACCCGCGCGGAGATGATTATTTCATATTCATTCACCTCCGGGCGGGCCCATCTTGACCACCTCGAATTCGTTCCCGGTCAGACGCTTCAGGGTGTTCAATTCGTCATCGTTC
>JAJZRM010000359.1 GCA_021802685.1 Deltaproteobacteria bacterium
GTCGCCGAAGCGATGAAGAGGTTCCCGGAGGTGCGCGTCTTCAACACGATCTGCAACGCCACCACCCTGAGGCAGGAGGAGTCGACGGGGCTGGCCGGGAAGGCGGACGTGATGTTCGTCCTCGGGGGGTACAACAGCGCGAACACGCGGCGCCTGGCGGAGATCTGTTCCGCGATCAACCCCCGCACGCACCACATCGAGACGGAAGGGGAGGTGACCACGGAAATGGTCCGGGGCGCGTCCGTGGTGGGAGTGACCGCCGGCGCGTCCACTCCCCAGTGGATCATCGACGGATTCGTGAAGCGCCTGAAAGGGATTTGGGCGAAGGAAAAGATCGAGGTATCCTTTTACCAATAACGGGTTACGATGTATATTAAGCAATTCAGATAACGACTACAGGAGCCAGGCGATGGACGACAAATCGAACAAACCGGACCTTCCCGAAGAGGCCAATCCGGAATCCCAGGCGGGGACCGGGGCGCCGGCGGGGGAGGAGGATTTCGCCAGGATGTTCGCGGCCAGCCTGGAAAGCACCGAAGAGGGGCAGGTCATCCACGGCAAGGTCATCAAGATCCTCAAGGAATACGTCGCGATCGACATCAACAAGAAATCCGAGGGCATGCTCCCGTTGGAGGACCTCACCGAGGAGGAGCGCGGCGCCCTCGTCCCCGGCTACCCGATCGAGGTGATGACCGAGGGGTACGACCAGGCGCAGGGGTTCATCCGGCTGTCCCGCTCGAAGGTCGTCAAGATCCGCGTGTGGGACGACCTCCAGAAGATGTTCGACGAGGGGACGCCGGTGCAGGGCGCGATCGTCGCCAAGGTCAAGGGCGGATATACCGTGGACATCGGCGTGAAGGCGTTCCTCCCCGGCAGCCAGGTGGACCTGCGGCCGGTGCGGGACAACGACCCGGTCCTCGGCATCCAGGGGAAGTTCAAGATCCTCAAGTTCTCCCGGAAGAAGGCGAACGTGGTCGTCTCCCGGCGGGCGTTCCTGGAAGAGGAACGGGACATCCTTCGGAAGGGGCTGCTCGAGCATGTCCAGGAGGGCGACACGATCGAGGCCCGGGTCAAGAACATCACCGACTACGGCGTCTTCATGGACCTCGGCGGGCTCGACGGCCTGATGCACGTGACCGACATGAGCTACGGGAAAGTCGGGCACCCCGGCGACCTGTGCAAGGTGGGGGACCTCCTCAAGGTGAAGGTCATCCGTTTCGACCGCGAACGCGGCCGGATCTCCCTGGGACTGAAGCAAACGAAATCCGATCCGTGGATCGACCTCGAGTCGAGGTACCGCCCGGGGTTGCGCGTGAAGGGGAAGGTCACCAACACCACGAAATACGGCGCGTTCATCGAGATCGAGGAGGGCGTCGAGGGGTTGCTCCACATCTCCGAGATGTCCTGGAGCAAGCGGTTGAAGGATCCGTCCGAGGTGATGAAGGCGGGGGAGCAGGTCGAGGTGGTCGTCCTCCGGGTCGACAAGGCGAACAAGAAGATCTCCCTCGGGTACAAGCAGATCCTCGCGAACCCGTGGGACGAGCTGAGGGCCCGCCACCCCGAGGGCTCCGTCGTCGAGGGCGTGGTGAAGAACGTGGCCGACTTCGGGGTGTTCGTCGATATCGGCGAGGAGATCGACGGCCTGGTCCACGTATCCGACCTGTCGTGGAACACGCGGATCAAGACCCCCGGCGAACTCTACAAGAAAGGGGACCGCGTCCGGGCGAAGGTCCTGAAGGTGGATCCCGAGGCGCAGAAGTTTTCCCTCGGCATCAAGCACCTGGTCGAGGATCCCTGGACGGGGATCGAGAAGCGGTTCAAGAAGGGCGATCTCGTCACGGGCAAGGTGACCCGGGTGGCCGACTTCGGGGCCTTCGTGGAGATCGCGGAGGGGATCGAGGGGCTGGTCCACGTGTCCGAGGTCTCGCGCGAGAAGGTCGAGAGCCCCGCTGCGGTCGTCAAGGCGGGCGATGAGATCGGGGCGGTGGTCCTCGGCGTCGACAGGGTGAACAAGAAGGTATCCTTGAGCGTCCGGGGATACCAGGACGCGCTCGAGCGGAAGGACACCGAATCGTACCTCGGGAAACAGTCCGACAACCCCGGGGAGGGCATCGGCGCCCTCGGGGAGGCGCTGCTCGCCAAGATGAAGTCCAACGAAGAGCAGGGCAGCTGATCCCGAGATGACGGAAGGATACCTCTCCCAGCCGCCGAAGCGCCGCCGGCCGTTCCTGCGCGGGTGCCTGACGGTCGCGCTGGTCCTGATCGGGTTCTTCGTCCTCCTGACGGTCATCTCCCGCATGGACGGCTTTCCGCTGGCGGGGGGGGGGAAGGTGGCGGTCATCCCCGTTTCGGGGCTGATCTCCGAATCCGAGTCCGTCATCGAGAATCTGAAGCGGTTCGGCAAGGACAACTCCGTGAAGGCGATCGTCCTCCGGATCAACTCCCCCGGCGGCGGCGTCGCGCCCTCCCAGGAGATCTACGAGGAGGTCCGGAAGCTGAACGCGAGGAAGCCGGTGCTGGCCAGCATGGGGGCCATGGCGGCCTCCGGCGGCTACTACATCGCTTCGGCGACCCGGAAGGTGTACGCCAATCCCGGGACGATGACCGGCTCCATCGGGGTCATCATGCCGTTCATGAACCTGAAGGACCTGGTGGAGAAGATCGGCGCGAAGGGGATGACGGTCAAAAGCGGCCCGTACAAGGACATCGGATCGCCCCTGCGGGAAATGACGCCGCAGGAGCGGGAGCTGCTGCAGGGCGTGGTGGACAACGTCCACCTGCAATTCGTCAACGCCGTGGCGAAAGGGAGGAACCTGCCGCGCGAGGACGTGCTGAGGATCGCCGACGGGCGGATCTACACGGGGGAGCAGGCGAAGGCGCTGGGACTGGTGGACGCCCTGGGGAACCTGGAAGACACGGTGGCGGACGCCGGGAAGATGGGGGAGATCTCCGGCGAGCCGAAGGTGGTCACCCCCCCGAAGAGCAAGATCTCCCTGCTGGATCTCATCCGGGAGGAATCGCGCGCGTTGATCGACGAGAGACTTGGCGGGAATCCGCTTCATCTGAACTGATACCACGAATCCGCAGGAGGAACCATGGGAATGACCAAGAGCGACCTGGTGGAGAAACTGTCGGAGTCGTTGACGAACCTCACCAAGAAGGAGTGCGAGGTCATCGTGGACACCGTGTTCCACAACATGAAGGACGCCCTCCAGCGCGGAGAGAAGATCGAGATCCGGGGATTCGGCAGCTTCACCGTGCGGGTCCGCCGCGCGAAGGAAGGACGCAATCCGAAGACCGGGGAGAAGGTCTCCATCCCCGAGAAACGGATCCCTGTTTTCAAGGTGGGCAAGGAACTGCGGGAAATGGTCAACGGGTAGGA